>NZ_FOTH01000001.1:515507-705315 GCF_900114515.1 Pseudomonas sp. NFACC46-3 | reverse complement strand
CGTCAGGCTTCAGGGCCGCTTCGCGCCCCAGCGGGAGCAAGCTCCCTCGCCACGGGATGTGGCTGCACCTGACCAACAGCCGTGATCGGTTTGGTGCGCGGACCTGACAAACAGTTTTCTGCTAAAAACAGTTCGGCAATCTGTCCTGGTTAGGCGAGCACCTACCTCTGTGGCGAGGGGATTTATCCCCGTTGGGCTGCGAAGCGGCCCCAAACCAAGCAACTCGGTGTGTCAGGAAGGTTGAGTTCACTGCTTTCGGGCCGCTCCACAGCCCAGCGGGGATAAATCCCCTCGCCACAATGGACCGCTCCGTCAGGTACACCGATGTTGACGACATGAAGGGCACCAGAGTCCGATCCGGCCAGTCATGCGCAAAACCAACAGGCAAAAAAAACCGGCGCAACCGAAGTTACGCCGGTGGTGTTGCCAGTGATTGCGCGGATGTTCGTGGGTCCGAGCAACCACCGTTGAACGCTTCGCCGGTCAGGCCCGTTCCAGTGCCAGGGCCACGCCCTGGCCGCCGCCGATGCACAGGGTGGCGAGGCCTTTCTTGGCGTCGCGCTTGATCATTTCATGCAGCAGCGACACCAGCACGCGGCAGCCCGACGCACCGATGGGGTGACCCAGGGCGATGGCGCCGCCGTTGACGTTGACCTTGTCCATGTCCCATTTCAGTTCCCGGGCTACCGCCAGCGATTGGGCGGCGAAGGCTTCGTTGGCTTCGATCAGGTCCAGTTGGTCCAACGACCAGCCGGCCTTGTCCAGGCAGCGACGGGTGGCCGAGACCGGGCCAATGCCCATGATGGCCGGGTCGACGCCGGCATTGGCGTAGGCACTGATTTTCGCCAGCACCGGCAGGCCCAGGGCCTTGGCTTTTTCGGCGCTCATCAGGATCACTGCGGCGGCGCCATCATTGAGCGAGGACGCATTGCCCGCAGTGACGCTGCCGTCCTTCTTGAAGGCCGGCTTGAGCTTGCCCAGGGATTCGGCGGTGGTGCCGGCGCGCGGTTGCTCGTCGGTGGCGAACGCCACGGGATCGCCCTTGCGCTGGGGGATCAGGATCGGTGTGATCTCATCGGCGAAGCGGCCGCCCTCGATGGCGGCGACGGCTTTCTGCTGGGACGCGGCGGCAAAGGCATCCTGTTCTTCACGGCTGATGCCGTACTTGTCCACCAGGTTCTCGGCGGTGATGCCCATGTGGTAATCGTTGAACGCATCCCACAGGCCATCGGTGATCATGCTGTCGATCATTTTCGCGTGGCCCATGCGCAGGCCGGTGCGGGCGGCCGGTAACACGTACGGGGCCAGGCTCATGTTCTCCATGCCACCGGCAATGATCACTTCGGCGTCGCCACAACGAATCGCCTGGGCGCCCAGGTGCAACGCCTTGAGTCCCGAGCCGCAGACCTTGTTCAGGGTCAACGCCGGCACCGCATGCGGCAGGCCAGCGAGGATCGACGCCTGGCGAGCCGGGTTTTGCCCGGAGCCCGCCGTCAGCACCTGGCCGAGGATCACTTCATCGACCTGCTCACCGGACAGGCCGGTTTGCTCCAGCAGGCGCCGAATCACCGCTGCACCGAGTTCCGGCGCGGGAATGGAAGCCAGCGAACCCTGGAAACTGCCGATGGCGGTACGGGTAGCGGCGACAATCACGACTTCTTGCATCGAATCTCTCCTCACTGGGCAGCGAACTGCATTTCAGGCACGTGGTCCGGCACGATCAATTTGCCGGCGGTCTTGGCGACGATTTCCTCGACGCTGACGCCTGGGGCACGTTCTTTCAAAATGAAGGCGCCATCCTGGATTTCCAGGTAGGCCAGGTCGGTCAGCACCCGCTTGATGCACCCGGCGCCGGTCAGTGGCAGGCTGCAACGCGACAGCAGTTTCGACTCGCCGTCCTTGGACGCATGGGTCATGGTGACAATGATGTTCTCGGCGCCGGCCACCAGGTCCATCGCGCCGCCCATGCCCTTGACCAGCTTGCCGGGGATCATCCACGAGGCAATGTTACCTTCGACGTCCACTTCGAACGCGCCAAGCACGGTCAGGTCGATGTGGCCGCCGCGGATCATGGCAAACGATTCGGCCGAGGAGAAGATCGAGGCGCCGATGCGCGCGGTGACGGTCTGCTTGCCGGCGTTGATCATATCGGCATCGACTTCGGCTTCGGTGGGGAATGCGCCCATGCCGAGCAGGCCGTTTTCCGATTGCAGCATGACTTCCATGCCTTCGGGAATGTAGTTGGCGACCAGGGTCGGAATGCCGATGCCCAGGTTCACGTAGTAGCCGTCCTGCATTTCGCGGGCGACGCGTTGAGCCATTTGTTCGCGGGAAAGTGCCATGTTCTTATTCCTTCATTCGGGCCGGGGGCAGGGGATCACTTGCGCACGGTGCGCTGTTCGATGCGTTTTTCGAACGTGCCGCAAATGACCCGGTCGACGTAGATGCCAGGGGTGTGGATCTGCGTCGGGTCCAGCTCGCCGGGCTCGACGATTTCTTCGACTTCCACCACCGTGATCTTGCCCGCCGTGGCGGCCAGCGGATTGAAGTTCTGCGCGGTGTGGCGATAGATGACATTGCCGAAATGGTCGGCCTTCCAGCCCTTGACGATGGCGAAGTCGCCGGTGATGGATTCTTCCATCAGGTACTGGCGGCCATGGAATTCACGCACTTCCTTGCCTTCGGCCACCGGCGTACCGACCCCAGTGGCGGTGAAGAAGGCCGGGATGCCGGCGCCGCCGGCGCGCATTTTTTCAGCGAGGGTGCCTTGGGGGGTGAGCACGACTTCGATTTCGCCGCTCAGCAGTTGCTGCTCGAAGAGGGCGTTTTCGCCGACATAGGAGGCGACCACCTTGCGGATTTGCCGGTCTTCCAGCAGTACGCCGAGGCCGAAGCCGTCGACGCCGCAGTTGTTGGACACCACGGTGAGGTCGCGGATGCCCTTGCGCTTGATCTCGGCGATCAGGTTTTCCGGGATACCGCACAGGCCAAAGCCGCCGGCGATGACGGTCATGCCGTCTTTCAAGCCTTCCAGCGCTTCTTCATAAGAACTCACGCGTTTGTCGAAACCTGCCATAGACACCTCTTTTATTCTTGATGGGGTCGCAATGGAGTGCAGTGTTGCGCTAAGTCATATATTTGTTAAGTTGATTTTTAGGTTGGATTGATTGATAAAACTCAACAGTCGCCGCCATCCACTGGCGGCTCGAAACTTACGGCTTGCCCCTGGAGCGAAGCGATCCCCATGACCCTCAAGCAGATCCGAGCCTTCCTCGCGGTGGCCCAGAGCCTGAGCTTTGCCGTGGCCTGCGAACGGCTGCACCTGTCCCAGTCGGCCCTTAGCCTGACCATCAAGGCCTTGGAAGAAGGCCTCGGCGGTCGCTTGTTCAGCCGTAATACCCGCAACGTGGCGCTGACGCCCGAAGGTGAATCCTTGTTGCCACTGGCCCGACGGCTGGTTGCCGATTGGGACAATGCCGAAGACGAAATGCGTCAACGCTTCACCTTGCAGCGTGGTCGCGTGACGTTGGCGGCAATGCCTTCGTTCGCTGGCAACCTGCTGCCACCGATCCTCAAGACCTTCCGCGCCCGCTTTCCGAATGTCAACGTCACGGTCAACGATGTGATCAACGAACAGGTGCTGGAAATGGTCCGCGATCGTCATGTCGAATTGGGTGTGGCGTTCGAGCCGATGCAGGGTGCGTCATTGGCGTTCACACCTTTGTATCTCGATCGCTTCGTCGCGGTAGTGCCGCTGGACTCACCGCTTGCCCAGCGCGACGAAATCCACTGGGAAACCCTGCTGGAACAGCCCTTCATCACGCTGCAACGGCCATCCACCGTACGGGTGATGCTGGAGGAGCATTTGCAGGCCCGGGGCATGAAACTGCCTGTGGAGTTCGAGAGCCACCAGTTGGCGACCGTCGGGCGGATGGTCGCCAGCGGGCTGGGGGTGAGTGCCGTGCCGGCGCTGTGCGTCGGGCAGATGCATGAGCTGGGTGCCCGCTGCATCACCTTGAGTGATCCGGTGATCGAGCGAGCCATCGGGGTGCTGACCAAACCGGGGCATGAACTGTCGGCGGCGGCGCAGGCGTTGTTCGATACGCTCAGGGATCAGGAGTTGGGCTCGTTGACCACAGGCCAACACTGACCCTGTGGGAGTGGTGTGGTTAGCGCGGGTGTTGCGCCAGCAATGGCAGTAATTGCTCACACGGCTCTTCAAGCTTGAGGTCCAGCAACTCATCGGCCCGGGTCTTGCCCCGGTTGATCACCAGCAACGGCTTGCCCTGGTCCTTGATGGCCCGGCACAGGCGAAACGCCGAATACGCCATCAGCGACGAGCCCACCACCAGCAGGCCGTCGGCTTGCTCGACGGCTTGCATGGCGCGGGTCGCGGTGAGGGGGGCGACGTTCTCGCCGAAAAACACCACGTCGGGCTTCAACCGCTCGCCGCCGCAATGGGGGCAATTGGGCACTTGAAAGCGCGCCTCGAACGCCGGGTCCAGCAGGGTATCGCCGTCGGGCGCCTGCACGGCGTCGACACCGGCCAGGTAAGGATTCTGCGCTTCCATCGACAACTGGATCTGCTGCCGCTCGCTGCGCTGGCCACAATCCAGGCACAACACACGGTGCAGGCTGCCGTGAAGTTCAATGACGTCCTGGCTGCCGGCCTGGTCATGCAGCGTATCGACATTCTGGGTGATCAACCCGGTGATGCGCTGCTGCGCCTGCAGTTGGGCCAAGGCGTCATGGGCCACGTTCGGCCTGGCCTGCCTCACCCGTGGCCAGCCCAGCATCGCCCGCGCCCAGTAGCGCCGTCGTGCTTCGGCCTGGGCGAGGAACTCCTGGTACATCATAGGCTGTCGACCCCGTCGTACGCCGTCGCTGTCGCGGTAGTCGGGAATCCCCGAAGGCGTGCTGATGCCGGCGCCGGTGAGCACCAGGAAACGACGCCCGGCCATGTACGCCTGCAACTGATCGAGCGGTTCGCCATGGAAATCGTCCGGCATGGGGGGCTCCGTGGGTCTGGATTCGTTGAGGGTAGCACTGTCGAGCACGGGGCCTGCGTCACGCCTTTCGTCGCCCAGCGGCGCTGTTCGGCAAACTTTCCTTGCAGGAGGGGCCTCCACACTTATGTGTGAAAGAGCAATCAGGTTGTTTCGGTCGCTCTGAACCTGTCGCAGAGGAGGCTTATGAAGCAGACCATCGGTGAAGTACGGGCCATCAACAGACAGCGCGCAATGGTGGGTGTGTACGTGGGGCAGGAGCACGGCCACACCGTGCTAGCCCTACGTTCGGCCAATGACATCGATATTGGCGACATCCTGGAGTGGGACAGCGGCACGGCCTTGGGCATGCAGTCCTATCACAACCAGACCAAGGGCTGGACCGCCGATGTGTATGTGGCAAACCACGGTGTGGCGTCGGCCAACCTTGAGGTCCAGTTGATGGTGGGCTCTTCCTGACGGCGCCTTCGACCTATTACTTCGGGAGAAAGAGCATGAGCAAACTAAAGTGCGGTTGCCCCGATTGCCAATGCGAGGTTGATCCGCAACGGATGTACAACCACGACGGCGAAGCCTACTGCAGCCAGGCCTGCGCCGAACAACACCCCAACGGTGAACCGTGTCCGGCGCCAGACTGCCATTGCGAACGCAGTGGCAAGGTGGGCGAGCGGGACGTCACCAATAAGCAGCTGGACGACGCGCTGGAGGAGACGTTTCCGGCAAGCGATCCGATTTCACCCTGAGCATTCTTGAATCCGGGTATCGGCGACAGGGTATCCGGACGCCGCAAGCCGGTCAGTGCGGTGGTGCAGGACAACACCGGCAGCCCGCGAGTTTTGGCTTCCTGGAACGGCGCGAGGCCAGGGTGACGAGACCGGTGCAATGGGGTGCCGGCGCCGCCCGACCTTTGGCGGACAGCGTGGAAAGACACGCACTGTTTCCCCCCATAGGCCCCATGTGAGAGCGAGCTTCAGTCCCGGCCTGGTTAATAGCCTGATGCAATAAAGAGCATGGCGGCGGCAATATAAATTGAATGTTGACCATTCGTCGCCGTTTACAACGTTTCCTTAAAACCTTGGCGGCGTCATGTTTTCCGAATAAGACGAGTCAGTAAGGCTCGTTGATATCAACTAAACGAGGTGAATGAAATGGCTAACACAGGAAATAGTAATCCTGGCAATTTCGCTAACGATCGTGAGAAGGCATCGGCAGCCGGGAAAAAGGGCGGCCATGCATCAGGTGGTAACTTTGCCAATAATCCTGAGCGTGCATCCGAGGCTGGGCGCAAGGGTGGGCAGGCATCGGGTGGTAATTTTGCCAACGACCCTGGGCGTGCCGCAGAAGCTGGCCGCAAAGGCGGGCAAGCCTCTGGCGGTAATTTTGCCAACGACCCTGAGCGGGCTTCGGAAGCCGGCCGCAAAGGTGGCCAGGCCTCGGGCGGCAACTTTGCCAACGACCGGGAGAAAGCCTCCGAAGCGGGTAGAAAAGGCGGGGAGAACAGCCGCGGTGGCGGCCGTGATTCATAATGCCCGGTAATATGGCAAGCCCCGTGCCCATGGCATGGGGCCCCATTGGCTTATATAGCGGAGTTTGCCGGGTTTAAACTACAACCGGGTTTACAGCTTTTTCGCTTTATTCGTTAAAAGATATTAGTTGATCGTTGTGTCAATCACCATGGGTCTCGTTTGTTGAATAAAAGATAAATCATCCTGTTACTTCCTCCGACTATAAAAAAATGGCGAGGGCAGCGCTTCCTTGCCTGGATATTACGTTTGATCGTTGCCACTGTTTAGGCGCACGATCAGCCATGTTTTGGTCAAGACCGTAAGGACCTTCGATGGACCAGCCCACCTCCCGGATTCGATCCCCTTGGCGCACCTGGCTGAACCCCGTGCAAGACAACCTGTTGTTGGGGGTGACGTTCTGGCTCGGGCTGGCGTTGGTGACTGCATTGCTGCTTTACAGCGGCTACAACGCCTTGGTCGGCGCCGACCGTCAGAACCTGGGTTACGCAGTGCTGGGCGGTACCTCGGGCTTTGCCGCTACCGCCCTGGGGGCGTTGATGGCTGTGGTGTTGCGCGATATCGCCTCGCGGACCCAGGACATCATGCTCGGTTTTGCCGCCGGCATGATGCTCGCCGCCAGTTCTTTCTCGTTGATCCTGCCAGGCATCGAGGCGGCACAAATCATCTGTGGCAACCAGTTGCTTGCCGCGTTTGTCGTCGTGGTGGGCCTGGGCTTGGGGGTCGCCCTGATGATCGGCCTGGACCGTTTCGTGCCGCACGAGCACGAACTCAGTGGCCGACGTGGGCCCCAGGCCGAGCGTATTAATCGCGTATGGCTGTTCGTGCTTGCCATCACCTTGCACAACTTGCCGGAGGGCATGGCCATCGGCGTCAGTTTTGCCGATGGCGACTTCAAGGTCGGCTTGCCCCTGACCACCGCCATCGCCATCCAGGACATCCCCGAGGGCCTGGCCATTGCCATGGCGCTGCGCGTCACCGGTATCAGCGCCTTGCGTGCCGCGCTCATCGCGGTCGGTTCGGGGTTGATGGAGCCGCTAGGCGCGGTGATCGGCCTGGGCATGTCGTCGGGCGTCGCCGTCGCGTACCCCATCAGCCTGGGGTTGGCGGCGGGGGCGATGATCTTCGTGGTGTCCCACGAGGTGATTCCCGAAACCCACCGCAACGGCCATGAAACCCCGGCCACCCTGGGCTTGATGATGGGGTTTGCGGTGATGATGTTTCTCGACACGGCGTTGGGTTGAATCACCGATACCCTCTGTCAGCGTTGCGGCAGATTGCTGGAACATCCGACTCAAGCGTATGAAGTGCATCACCATGGAAGGGCTGGTGGAAGAGTCCAAGGAGCTGATTGAAGAAATCGAAAAAGGTGCAGTGCTCGATGCGGGACTGATCGGCGGGGCGCAGAAAGTCGAGCACTACGAAATTGTCAGTTACGGCACCTGATTGCCATGGCCAAGCACTTGAACCTGGACGATGAAGTGGTCGGCCTGCTGCTGGCGACCCTCAAGGAAGAAAAAATCACCGGCGAGAAACTCTCGAAAATTGCCGAGCAGGGCGGTAACCAAGCGGCAACGATGGATTCCTGAGATCAACATCATGGCTTTTGTGGCGAGGGGAGCGTGTTCCCTCGCCATTGTTAGATGTCTTGAATCTTGGGTTTTATTTTTTCCAATTTTCGAGCAATTGCCATCCTGCCGAGAACGGTAATAAGTCCGATAGCGCTGACAAATGACCATGCGGCGATTGCTAGCAGAAGTGCGCGTTGGCCGGACAGTCCCTTGCGGATGCTTGCGGTGTAGGTTCTTTCTAAGAAGAAAGAGCAGATGGTGTTGAGATGATCTTCAGAGAAGCCGAGGTTTGAAAATTTCTTCAATGAGGATTGTGAGCGACATTCGTCAGTGGTCAGATAGTCATCTGTGAAAAGCTCGAATTTTGCATTGTTTTCCGATAAATAAAATGACGGTGTTTCAGGCTGGTTTCTTAAAGAAACCATCAAATACTTGGTGGGGGAAAGTGAAGCACTGATGACGAAAATCACTATAAGGATAATAAATAAAGAAATAATGCTGTTGACTATCCATTGGGCGAAATGATTGACCTTGAACTGGATGTCTCTGAAGTTTTTCCAGTCAATATAATTTTTTATTTTTGCGATGTCGCTGGGTGAGAAGTCATGACGTCTTATCCATTCCTCAGCAAGCTCTGCCTGTTCCAAGGTTTGGGCTGGAATATTGAACTCGAATCTGTAATGCTCGATTTCGCGTAAATTTTTCCGCATCCTTTCAAAACGTTCGTTATCGAATTCTGGCTTTCCACCAAAGAAGCGCCACATCAAGTCACGGAGAAATGAAAGTGATCTGGCTCGGCTGTAAATATTAAAAATTACACCGCCTATTATAATGACGCTAAAGATACTGGTGACGGCTGTAAAGTTTTCGAAGGTCCAGTGGGCTGCATTTTCAATCAGTGTGGGTTGATTCACGGAAGATCCCTTTGTGAGTATTTCACTGCGTAAGTGAGTTACGTGAGGATGTCATGTTGGTATCGCTCAGTCCCGATTTTGTTGTCGGTGGTGCGCACGGGTCAATAATAAAATGATGAATAATATTATTCGTGTCAGTACAACAAATGTCGCTGCTGTGGTGTGTAGTGGCCGGTTTGTATTGCTCGTTGATCGCCGCACCGGATGTATTTTGCTATGTGCTATCCGTTGTCCACGGCGGTGCACAGGTTGGCGCGACGGTATAAATCCTGAACAGCAATCAAACACTTTCTTGGATGGAACCTGTGGGAGCACAGCTTGCTCGCGATAGCGGCGTATCCGTCGATATCAATACTGCTGACACACCTATCGCGAGCAAGCTTTCCCACAGGTTTTGTTTCCACAGGTTTTACTGTGCGTCGCGACCTATACTCAACCCCGTGGATGACATGAATCCGGGGTGGCGCAACTGTGCTGCATTCGCTGATGCTGGCCGTTATGCTCGTTCTGGCCGGGTGCGCCACGTCACAGCGCGGTCAACAGGCTGCTACGGTGACGATTGACCAGGCCACTTGGCAACAGGTGGACCAGCAGATCATCGCAGCATCGAAAAGCGCTATCGAGCAGACCGGACGCTACGCCCGCGGGTCGATGGAACATTGGCGTGTGTTGGTCTATGAGCGCACCGAGGCTGAGTTTATCCCCTGGTTCAGCAGTTATTGGACCCAGGAATGGCTGGCGGTGAAGGTCAGCTGGTATGCCGCCAGTGCCAAGGCTGAGGAGGATTCTCCGGCCAAGCGCCTGGCGGTTTACCTGCAAGAACAATATCGTGAGCAGGTGTTGGAGCCGGTAGCGGTGGAAATTGATCCCGAGGCGATCAGGGCTGCCGCGACGGACTACTACATACGCCAGCTCAATCAGCAGGTCCAGGTCATCGCCCTGCGGCATCAAATCCCGAACGAACTGATGAACCGGCGTCTGCACGGCATTCCTGCCATCAACCTGGGGCCGCCGCCTGCGCGTAACGCGTCGTTGTACGAAGTGGTGCATACCGAACCGCTGAACACGCTGCCGGCCTATGCGGCGCTGATCGATCACGTCAACAAGGCTGCAACCACAGGTGCCGGACCCTCTGAGGCGGTGATCGCCACGGTGGCGCAACGCACCAGCGAAAAAATCGAGGCGCAATTTGCCACGCGCGGGGCGACCGGCGCGGCGGCGGCAGTAGCCGGGAAGGCGGCCGGGGCGTTGATCTCGGTGGGCGTGGCGGGTATTCGCGCGATCATCCACGAGGGCGAGCGACCGGAAATGGAGGAGCAGATCCGCAAAAGCCTGAGTGCTGCGTTCGATGAGGCGTGGTTCAAGTCGCTCAAGCATCCCCTCAGCGGGGTAATGGCGCCGGTGTATTACCTGGACGAGGAAGTGGGAGGCAACCTGGTGGAGGCGGACCTGGCCAATCGAGCGGTGGCATTGCCGGACATCAAGCCGTGACGGGCTGGCTCATTCTGACCCAAGGGTGACGCGACACCCCTTGCGCTGGCGGATCTGTTCGTCCGTGGGACGCTCTTTTACGAATTCGAAGCGCGGCTCGCCTTCGCTGTAGATCACCAGCCAGCCCCATTCCAGCTCGCTTTCATCCTGCCCGGGCCTGGGCGGCGAGGCCCACCAGGGTTCTTTTTGCACGATCTGACGCATGGCGTTCCTCCTATCGTTTGATCCCCTCAACTATAGACCGCTTGATTTCGCGATAAGCGCTGGTGAAAACCCAGCATCTTGTGGCGAGGGAGCTTGCTCCCGCTGGGCTGTGAAACAGCCCCATCAAGGGAATGCAGTGGCTGGGTCAGGGGGCGCTTCGTGCCCCAGCGGGAGCAAGCTCCCTCGCCACGGGATTTTGCGGGCAATTCAGTGTGCTCTGACGCCGCCCACCAGCGTCTAGCGTCTGTATCCCCGCACTCGAACGGGGAATGACTGGACCCCGCGCATATGCAAGCACTGTTGAACGAGATCCTCGATGCGGTTCGCCCCCTGATCGGTCAGGGCAAGGTGGCCGATTACATTCCGGCCCTGGGCACTGTGGCGCCTAACCAGTTGGGTATTGCCGTGTATGGCAACGACGGCGAGTTGTACTGCGCCGGCGACGCCGAAACAGCGTTTTCGGTGCAGAGTATTTCCAAGGTGTTCAGCCTGGTGCAGGCCATCGGGCATTCCGGCGAAGCGATCTGGGAGCGCCTGGGCCATGAGCCGTCCGGCCAACCGTTCAATTCCCTGGTGCAGCTGGAATTCGAACGTGGTCGACCACGCAACCCGTTCATCAACGCCGGCGCGTTGGTGATCTGCGATATCAACCAGTCGCGTTTCGCCGCCCCGGCGTTGTCGATGCGCGATTTCGTGCGGCGTTTATCAGGCAACCCGCAAGTGATGGTGGACGGCAAGGTGGCCGAGTCGGAATACCAGCACCGTGCCCGTAACGCGGCGATGGCCTATCTGATGCAATCCTTCGGCAATTTCCATAACGATGTGGAAGCGGTGCTGCGCAGTTATTTCAGCCACTGCGCCCTGCGGATGAGCTGCATCGACCTGGCGCGGGCGTTCTGCTTCCTGGCCAACGACGGATTCTGCAAGCACAGTGGCGAACAGATCCTCAGCGCCCGGCAGACCCAGCAGGTCAACTCCATCATGGCCACCAGCGGCTTGTACGATGAGGCCGGCAATTTCGCTTATCGCGTCGGCCTGCCAGGCAAGAGCGGGGTCGGTGGCGGGATTGTCGCCGTGGTGCCGGGGCGGTTCACCGTATGCGTCTGGTCGCCTGAACTCAACGCCGCCGGCAACTCCCTGGCCGGCATGGCGGCGCTGGAATTGATGAGTCAGCGGATTGGCTGGTCGGTGTTCTAGTTTCCTGCCGCACAAAAAAGGCCCGCTCCTGATTCAGGAGCGGGCCTTCTTGTCAGGGGATATCAGCAGAGGCGGTCGATGACCCGGACCTCGGAAGTGTTCTGCATCGACTGCCAGGCCTGGGTCAGCGTTTGCAACACGCGACCGATGAAGTCTTTGTCGGCCGCAGCCTTCTTGCCAACATAGCCCTGGCCACGGCGGTACATCTTCAGCCGGGCACCCAGCTCATGCGTGTTCTTTTCGAACTCGTCTTCGCGGGTGTAGGGCGACAGGCAGTCCATATGCACCTGGCCAGTCTTGCTGATCCACAGGATATGGCTGTCGAGCGTGTCTTTGTGTGCTGCGAATATGCGAGCCAGTTCATCAATAGATGGTTGATTATTCAGATTCATGTGTAAGCCCCTTGACCATTTGGTTGATCTGTCTGGTGGTTCGCAAAAACTTCGCTACTCGGTAAGTACCTGCCTGCTACCGAAACCAGGCCGTCAGCATGCTTCCGTCGAACTTCGACGGGGTCGTGCATCGGTTGTGTAGTGTTATCGAAGGGCTGCTACGCAAATGCGCTACAACGAAGAGAAACAGCGAAGAATCTTCAGTCAGTGTCAACTTTCGAGGGTTGAACCACGTGCGTCATGAGGATCTTCACCGACGTTTCTCGTCCTTGTTACCGGACGGTCAGGCCAGGTCAGCACCTTCAATCTGCCTTGTGGGCAGTCCCTTATCCAAAAAACAGCTCGGCGGTCAGACGAGCTTGCTCAAACAGTTGCCTGTACTCCCGATCGGGGAGACGTCTGCATCATGCAAGGGCAAATCGGAGGCGTCAACGGTTTTGTAGTGATTATTTTTGGTCACTACATATTGTCGGACAAAATGGTTTGGGTATGAGCAATTGGGCTTGAGCCGAGCCCTGTGGCGAGGGAGCTTGCTCCCGCTGGGCTGCGTAGCGGCCCTCTGTCAAATCCCCTCGATTACCCTGATCCACCGTGCCGCCAGGTTTAGGGCCGCTTCGCGCCCCAGCGGGAGCAAGCTCCCTCGCCACAGGGTCTGTGTTTGGCATCATAGGCTCAGGTGGCCTTGGCCTTGCTCGCCTTGCGCGGTGCACCGGCTGCCTTGCGCTTGGCCGGCTTGCGCTTGTTCTTCCACGGGGTTGCGCCACGCCCGGCGGGGCTGGCCGGGCCGCTGATGGTCAGGCTCATGCCCTGGCAGCGGGCGACGTGCTTGCTCATCCAGGCGGCTTGACGGGTCACGAATTCTTCCAGGCTCATTTCGCCGCTTTGCACCATGTCCAGGGCCTGCTCCCAGATGGCCGTGGTGCCCGGGTCGGCGATGGCCCGGGGCACGGCGTCGATCAGGCTGAAGGCCGCCGGGGTGGCCGACAGGGCCTTGCCGTTCTTCACCAGGTAACCGCGGTCGAGCAGCCCCTGGATGATCGAGGCTCGGGTCGCTTCGGTGCCGATGCCGGTGGTGTCCTTGAGCTTCTGCTTGAGCAGCGGGTCCTCCACCAGTTTGGCGACGTTCTTCATCGCCTTGATCAGGTCGCCTTCAGTGAAGGGCTTGGGCGGCTGGGTCCACAGGTCCTTGGGTTTCACCTCGTCCACCGTGCAATCGCGACCTTCGGCCAGTGCCGGCAAGGTTTGCGGTGCCGGCGCTTCACGGCCCTTTGCCGGCGCCAGTGCTTCGGGCAGGGCGCGTTTCCAGCCGGGTTCGACGATCTGCTTGCCCACGGCGCGCAGCGCCTGGCCGGCACAGTCGAAGTCGGCCTGGGTCCGGTCGTATTCGTGGTTGGGCAGGAACTGCGCTAGGTAGCGTGCGCGAATCAGCGTATAGACCGCACGCTGCTTGCCGGCGAGTTTGTCGAGGTTCTTGGCGGCGGCGGTGGGAATAATGCCGTGGTGGGCACTGACCTTGGCGTCGTTCCAGGCTCGGGATTTACGCTGCGGCTGCAGGTGCTCGCGCAGCGGCGCGAGGCTGGGGTCGACCTGGGCGAGGGCGGCCAGGATGGCCGGTGCTTCGCTGTGCTGGCTCAAGGGCAGGAAACCGCAATCGCTGCGAGGGTAGGTGATGAGCTTGTAGGTCTCGTAGAGCGACTGGGCAATGTCCAGGGTTTCCTGGGCGCCGAGGCCGAGCTTCTTCGAGCAGACTTCTTGCAGGGTGCCCAGGTCGAAGGGCAACGGCGCCGCTTCGCGCAGGCGCTCGGTACGCACCTTCAGTGTCCGGGCAGTGGCGGCGTTGCGCATGGCCTGGGCCGCGTCTCGGGCCAGGGCCTGGTTCAGGCAGCGTTCCTGATCGTCGCAGGCATCCGGGTCGGCCCGCCACTGGGCGGTGAAGGCCATGCCTTCGTGACTGAGCTGCACGTCGATGGCCCAATAGGCGACCGGTACGAAGTCGGCGATGCTGCGGTCGCGATCCACCACCAGGCGTAGCGTCGGTGTTTGCACGCGGCCCACCGGCAGCACGCCCTGGTAGCCGGACTGACGCCCCAGCAGGGTGAACAGGCGACTCATGTTCATGCCTATCAGCCAGTCGGCCCGGGAACGGCCCAGCGCCGAGTGATACAGGTTGAAGGTTTCGACTCCCGGCTTGAGGGCGGCCAGGGCCTTGCGGATCGACGCTTCGTCCAGGGCCGACAGCCATAACCGCCGGATCGGTCCGCGATAACGGCAATGTTCCACCAGCTCCCGGGCGATCATTTCGCCTTCGCGGTCGGCGTCGGTGGCGATCACCAATTCCTTCGCTTCCCCCAGCAGGCGCTTGACCGCCTTGTACTGGCTGGCGGTTTTCGGCTTGACGGTCATTTTCCATTGCGCCGGCACAATGGGCAGGTCGGTCAGTACCCAGCGCTTGTAGCGCGCATCGTAGGCGTCGGGCGGGGCGGTTTCCAGCAGGTGGCCGATGCACCAGGTGACCGTGATGCCAGGGCCCAGCCAGCAACCGTCGCCACGGCGCGTGGCACCGAGCACGGCGGCGATGTCCTTGGCCTGGGACGGTTTTTCACACAGGTACAACTGCATAGCGCCCTTTTCCTGAGCAGGTTTCATGGGGCTTTAGCATGGTCATGGATGCGCGCAAGGGCAAGTTTTATCTGTATGGATATACAGATAAAAACGTTGCGCTGCGTTGCCAGGGGGTGTCTGGCATGACATTCGGCGGCCTGTTGGCACGCAGAATGAATTTCTCGCAGGGGGATGGCTCATAACTTCAAGGCGGTTGAAACCCGCAAAGCAGGTTTATGAGGTCAAGGAGAGTCACTTTCATGAATTCGATGCCAAATGGCAACGGCCAGGCGACTACACGTTTGATTCTCGTTGTGGAAGATGATCCGACCATCCTGGAGTTCCTCTGTGAAATCCTCGAGGAGGAAGGGTTTGTCGTGGAGCCTCGGGAAAGCGCCGACGCAGCGCTGACATTTCTGGAGGAGAGCGCGGATTACGTCGATCTGCTGCTCACCGATATCACCATGCCCGGCAAGATTGATGGCGCGGACCTGGCCAACCTGACCGGAGACCGCTGGCCGCAGATACCGCTGCTGATCATGTCCGGTTTCGAGACGCCGGAAAGCGCCGGGATCAAGCACCACGCGTCCTTCATCGCCAAGCCTTGGGCGTTGGGACAGATGCTGGATCTGGTGGAAAGTACGGTGAAAAGCCACTCTCTGCACTGATCGATCCCAGAACGACGGGTTGTGATCGACCCGTCGCACTCATGTTTGGGTTGCAAGCGGCGATGGCTCCCATGACAATGCGAGTCATTATCAGTCGCGAATTATTCCATTGCCATGTCCGCCAACGATCTGTCCTTACGCAGTGCCGTCGACGTTCTGTACAGCGATCATCACAGTTGGCTCCAGGGCTGGTTGCGCAAGCGCCTGGGCAACGCCTTCGATGCAGCGGACCTCACCCAGGACACCTTCGTGCGCGTCCTCAAGGCTCGCTCCGCGTTGGACATTCGTGAACCGCGACCGTACCTGTCGATGATCGCCAAAGGGCTGTTGATCGATCTGTTTCGCCGCCGTTCACTGGAACAGTCCTATCTCGAAGCATTGGCCGCCATGCCGCAAGAGCAGCACCCATCGCTGGAAGACCAAGCCATCCTGCTCCAGGCCTTGATGGAAATCGACCGCTTGCTGCTGGGGTTGGGGCCGCGTATCAGGCAGGCGTTCATCCTGTCGCAGTTCGATGGCCTGACATATCCGCAAATTGCCGAGCGCTTGGGCGTCAGTGTCCGCACGGTCAATAACCACATGGCCAAGGCCATGGAACATTGCTGCCTGATGCAAATTCAATTGCAGCTGTCATGAACCTGCCGCCCGAAGAGTTGAGGGCCATTCGTGCCGCCGCGCAGTGGTACGCCAAGCTGCATTCGGGCATCACGACCGACGCGGATCGGGCCGGGTGGAATGCCTGGCTGAGCGCCGATCCGTTGCATGGCCAGGCCTGGCAAAGAATGACGGCGGTGGCCGAACAGATGGCGAGTGTGCCGGGTGCACTGGCGGCGCCGACCTTGAGTGATACCCACAACCGATCCCGTCGCCAGGTATTGCGCAGCGTGTTACTGCTGACGTCCGCCAGTGGCCTGGGGTGGTTGGGCTGGCGCAGCCAGGCGACTCAGAATCTGTTTTGCGATTACCGCACCACGGTGGGCGAGCGCCGTGAGTTTCAACTGGCGGACGGCAGCACGCTACTGCTCAACACCGACACGTCGGTCAATGTTCGTTTCGATGCAAACCAGCGACGACTGGAGCTGTTGCGGGGGGAGATTCTCGTGACGACGGCGGTTGATCCCTTGCGGCGTCCTTTCAAGGTGGCCACGGGGCCTGTCGAAGTACTGGCGTTGGGGACGCGTTTTATCGTCCGTGGCCAGGCGCAAGGCGGCGAGGTGGCGGTGCTGGAGAAAGCGGTCGAGGTCAGTCTGCCGGCGATCGGATCAAGGCGGCGGGTCGAAGCCGGCCAACGCCTGGACTTCAATGATCGGTCACTGGGTACGCTGCGTGGCAACGATGTGTCGGTGGGTGCCTGGCAGAAGGGAAGCATCATTGCCATTGACCGTCCCCTGGCGGCGCTGCTGGAGGAACTTTCGCGTTATCGCAACGGCGTGCTGCGTTGTGATCCGGCCATTGGCGACTTGAAGGTGTCGGGTGTGTTTCCCGTCGATGACACGGACCTCGCCCTGGCGGCACTGGAGAGTGGTTTTTCGTTGCGAGTGACCCGATACAGCCGTTTCTGGGTCCAGGTATCGAGTGGCGACCGACGCTGACGCTACGGCGCGATAAAAAAATTGTTCTGCACTTTTCATCCGCATCGTTCGGCTCTTCCTCAGTGAGTTTTTAACGACCGTTTTGGGGAGGGGAAGCATGTCTTGGGTGAGCGCGCCAGGTCGTCTGGTGTTTGCAGTAAAAATCGGCCTGCTGGCAGCCGCTACGGGCAGCGCCGGGGCCGTGAATGCCAGCCCGGTTCCAGAGGCTTCGGCGCAGCAGCGTTGGGTGCAGGTCTACGATATCGGAGCCGGCAGCCTGGTGGATGTCCTGACCCGTTTTTCCAGCGCTGCCGGGGTCGCCATTTCGTTCGATGCCCGGCAACTCCAGGGCCTGCGATCGCCTGGCCTGAGCGGTTCGTTTGGCGTGGTTGACGGATTTGCGCGCATTCTGGGTGGCAGCGGCCTGCAAGCCGACTTCCAGGCCAACGGTACGTATGTGCTGCGCCCCGTGCCCGGCAACGGTTCGGCCATGGAACTGGGCGTCACCACCATCGACGGACAGAGGCTCGGCGCGACCACCGAGAACAGTGGCTCCTACACGACAGGGGCGGTCACCATTGGCAAAGGCGAGCACTCGCTGCGCGAAACGCCACAATCGGTGACGGTGATCACCCGCAAGATGCTCGATGACCAAAACCTGAACACCATCGATCAAGTGATGGAAAAGACGCCCGGCATTACCGTCTACGACTCGACCATGGGCGGGAAATATTTCTATTCCCGTGGGTTCCGGATGTCCGGCCAGTATCAATATGACGGCGTTCCGCTGGACATGGGCAGCAGCTATGTCCAGGCCGATAGTTTCAGCAGTGACATGGCGTATTACGACCGTGTCGAAGTCCTGCGCGGTGCGGCCGGGATGATGAAGGGCTCGGGCGGCACCTCCGGCGGCGTCAATTTCGTCCGCAAACGCGGCCTGGCCACGGCCCAGACCGAACTCAGCCTCTCGGGCGGTACTTGGGACAACTACCGTGGGCAGATCGACACCGGTGGCCCACTGAATGATTCCGGTACTGTGCGGGGCAGGGCGGTGATCGCCGAGCAGAGCCGGCATTATTTTTATGACGATGCCCGTCGCAAGGACCAGATCTATTACGGCGCGCTCGACTTCGACCTGAGCCCCGATACGACGCTCGGCCTGGGCGTTGCCTATGAAGACGTCGATGCAAGCCCCTGCTGGGGCGGGCTGCCTCGCTACAGGGATGGCAGCGATCTGAAGCTCAGCCGCTCCACTTGCCTGGATCCGTCGTGGAATACCTGGCGTAGCCAGCGGACTACGGTGTTCGGCGATCTCAAGCATCAGCTCAACGACGACTGGGCCGTGAAGGTGGCCGGTGTCTATACGAAAAACACCCAGGACATCAAATACGCGTTTGCATCGGGCTCGGTGACGCCAGGCATCTCGACCACCAACATGCTGGGCAGCATGTACGATTACGACCAGGTCGATTACGGCCTCGATGCGTATCTGGACGGCAAGTTCGATGCCTTTGGGCAGCAGCACGAATGGGTCATCGGCTTCAACGCCAGTCGCTCGGACAAAGATGACTTTTTCTCGGTGGCACTGCTGCCAGAGAAACAGAATGTGTTCGATCCGGACCGTCATATTCCCGAACCGGACGATAGTTATTTCATCGAAAACTCGACGCGCGGTGGTCCGGTCAAGACCGTTACCGAGCAGCAAGGGATGTATTCGACCCTGCGCCTGAAGCTGGCGGATCCCTTGACGTTCGTGGTGGGCAGCCGGGTAAGCTGGTACAGCTCCAAGACCGACTCGGTGTTCCTCACCGGCGGTTCGGAACACGCCAAGAGCACGGAGACGGGCCAGGTCACTCCGTTTGCCGCCGTGTTGCTGGACCTCAACGAACACCTGACGGCCTACGCCAGTTACTCGGACATTTTCACGCCCCAAGGCAACTACCGCTCCGAAAGCGGTTCGGCACTCAAGCCCCTGGTGGGTGAAAGCTACGAACTGGGGATCAAGGGCGAATGGTTCGAGGGCCGCCTGAACAGCGCCTTCAACCTGTTCCGCACGCTGCAGAAGGACCAGGCCCAGACCGACTACATCTCAAGCTGTTCGTCCTCGGACGGTTTCTGCTATGAGAACGCCGGCAAGGTGCGCGCCCAAGGCTTCGAAGCCGAGATCAGCGGTGAAGTCATCGAGCGCCTGCAACTGCTGGCCGGCTACACCTACACCCAGACCAAGACCCTCGAAGACATTGACACCAGCCTCAACGGTGGTTCGTTCAACAGCTATGTGCCGCGCCATGTGCTGCGGCTGTGGGGCGATTATGCCCTCGGCGGGGCATTGGAACGGTTCAGCGTCGGCGCAGGCGTCAACGCACAAAGCGACAACTTCCGGGTGTCGCCAGCGACGGGCGAGAAGATCACCCAGGCCGGTTATGCGGTGTGGAACGGTCGCCTCGGCTACCGCATCGATGACACCTGGTCGTTGGCGCTCAATGGCAACAACCTGTTCGACAAGCGCTACTACGCCACCATCGGGACCGAGGGCTTTGGTAACTATTATGGCGAGCCGCGCAACTTCACCCTGTCCATGAAAGCGCGCTTCTGATCCGGTGGCGAGGGCGCAAGCGCCCTCGCCACGGTTTCTCCTCAGTTCTTGTCCAGGTCCACGCTCCGGGTTTCCCGCAGGCAGATCATGCCCACCACCAGGCTCACCCCGGTGATCACCACCGGGTACCACAACCCGTAGAAGATATCCCCGGTGTAGACCACCAGGGCGAACGATACGGTGGGCAGGAAACCGCCGAACCAGCCGTTGCCGATGTGATAGGGCAGGGACATGGAGGTGTAGCGAATGCGGGTCGGGAACAGTTCGACCATCAACGCTGCCAGCGGTCCGTAGCACATCGCCGAGATGATGATCAGCGCCACGATCAAGGCGACGATCATCGGCCGGTTGATCTGCTGGGCGTCGGCCTGTTGCGGATAGCCTGCCAGGGTCACCGCGCCGCGCAGGGCGGCTTCGTCGTAACCTTCGAGTTTCACGTCACCGACGCTGACCTGCACCGTGCTGCCGGCTGGGGCGGCGACGCTGCTGTAGGGCAGGCCTTGCTTGACCAGGAAGGTCTTGACTTTGTCGCACGGGCTGTCGAAACGCGCCTTGCCCACCGGGTCGAACTGGAAGGTGCAGGTGGCCGGGTCGGCGATCACGGTGATCGGTGCCTGGCGGCTTGCCTGGTCGATGGCCGGGTTGGCGTAATGGGCCAGAGTCTTGAAGATCGGGAAGTACAGCGCCGTCGCCAGCAGCAGGCCGATCATCAGCACCGGTTTGCGCCCGACCTTGTCCGACAGCCAGCCAAAGAAGATGAAGAACGGTGCGCCGATCACCACGCTGACAATCAGCAGGCTGTTGGCCAGGGCCGGGTCCATCTTCAGGAACTGGGTGAGGAAAAACAGCACGTAGAACTGCGCGGCGTAGAAGGTCACCGCTTGCCCGGCGTTGATGCTGAACAGGGCGATCAACACCACCTTCAGGTTTTCCCACTTGCCGAAGGATTCGCGAATCGGCGCCTTGCAGCTCTTGCCTTCTTCTTTCATTTTCAAGAAGGCCGGTGATTCGTGCAGGCTCAGGCGGATCCAGGTGGAAATGCCCAGCAGCAGGATCGACAGCAGGAACGGAATGCGCCAGCCCCAGACCTCGAACTGGTCGCCAGTGAAATAGCGGCAGCCCAGCACCACCAGCAGCGACAACAACAGCCCGAGGGTGGCCGTGGACTGAATCCAGCTGGTATGAAAACCGCGCTTGCCCATTGGCGCGTGCTCGGCAACGTAGGTCGCCGCGCCGCCGTACTCACCGCCCAGGGCCAGGCCCTGGAGCATGCGCAGCACCACCAGGATGATCGGCGCGGCAATGCCGATGCTGGCGTAGTTGGGCAGCAGGCCGACGCAGAACGTCGCCACGCCCATGAGGATGATGGTCGCCAGGAATGTGTACTTGCGCCCGATCATGTCCCCCAACCGACCGAACACCAATGCCCCGAACGGCCGCACGATGAAACCGGCGGCGAAGGCCATCAGGGCGAAGATGAACGCTGTGGTGTCGTTGACCCCGGCGAAGAACTGCTTGCTGATCACCGCCGCCAGGGCGCCGTAGAGGAAAAAGTCGTACCACTCGAACACCGTCCCCAGGGACGAGGCGAAGATGACTTTCTGGGTTTCCTGGCTGGTGCCGACGCTGCGCGTGGCTTCCAGGGGCTGAACATGCTCGGACATAGCGGTATCCCTCACAGTGATTGTTTTTGTTGTTCCACTGCGACGCCGGGGTGGCGTCTCCTGATTTGACACACTTTCCTTGAATCGACTCCTCACCTTTTGGGAGCTCGCTCCCACAGGTGTTTCTGTTGTTCTTCAGACCGTAGCAGGTGCTTTTTCGACGTCGGTGTTCCTCATCGCGGGATTGAGCATCATCTGCGCCGCCTTCTCGGCAATCATCAATGTTGGCGAGCAAGTGTTGCCCGAGGTGATGCGCGGCATGATCGAGGCGTCGGCAATGCGCAGGCCCTTGATGCCGTGGACACGCAGTTGTGCATCCACCACCGCGTCACGATCCTGGCCCATGCGGCACGTGCCGACCGGGTGGAAAATCGTCGTGCCGATCCGGGCGGCGGCCTGGTGCAGCTCTTCTTCGGTTTGCAGGCTGGGGCCCGGCAGGTATTCCACCGGTTTGAACGTGCTCAGGGCCGGGGCCGCGACGATGCGGCGGGTCAGGCGGATGGCGTCGGCGGCGACTCGCAGGTCTTCGGGATGGCTCAGGTAGTTGGGCTGGATCAGCGGCGCTTCGTGCGGGTCGGCGGAGCGGATGTCCACCCGGCCACGGCTTTGCGGGCGCAGGTCGCAGACCGACGCGGTGAACGCCGGGAAGCTGTGCAACGGTTCGCCGAAGCGTTCCAGGGACAATGGCTGTACGTGATATTCGAGGTTGGCCGAGGTCTGTTCCGGCCCCGAGCGGGCAAACGCGCCGAGTTGGCTGGGGGCCATGGACAGCGGGCCGCTGCGGTCGTACAGGTAGCGCAGGCCCATGCCCATCTTGCCCCACAGGGTGCCGGCGATCTGGTTCAGGGTGCGGGCGTTTTCCAGCTGGTAGATCAGCCGCAGTTGCAGGTGGTCCTGCAAGTTGCCGCCGACACCGGGCAGTTCATGGGTCACGCCGATGCCCAGGCGTTGCAGCAGGCTGCGCGGGCCGATCCCGGAACGTTGCAGGATCCCCGGCGATCCCACGGCCCCGGCGCACAGGACGATTTCCTTGCGGGCCTTGAAGGTCATGCCCTTGCCTTGCCAGCGCGCGCTGAGGGCGTGGGCGCGGTCGTCACGCAGCAACACGCGGTCGACCTCGACGTCGGTCAACACCGTGAGGTTGGCGCGGTGGCGAATCGGCTTGAGAAACGCCTTGGCCGCGTTCCAGCGTACCCCGGCTTTCTGGTTGACTTGGAAGTAGCCGCAGCCTTCATTGTCGCCGCTGTTGAAATCGTCGACGTTGGGGATGCCGCTCTGTTCGGCGGCGGTGCGGAACGCATCGAGAATCGGCCATGACAGGCGCTGGCGTTCGACCCGCCATTCCCCTGCGGCGCCGTGAAATTCGGACGCGCCGGCAAAATGGTTTTCGCTCTGGCGGAACAGTGGCAGCACGTCGTTCCAGGCCCAGCCAGAATTGCCCTCGGCGGCCCAGCCGTCGTAGTCCGCCGCCTGGCCGCGCATGTAGATCATGCCGTTGATGGAGGAGCAACCGCCCAGGACCTTGCCGCGCGGATAACTTAGGGCACGCCCTTGCAGACCGGGTTGTGCTTCGGTCTTGAAGCACCAGTCGGTGCGTGGGTTGCCGATGCAGAACAGGTAGCCGACCGGGATGTGAATCCACGGATAGTTGTCGCGCCCGCCGGCTTCGAGCAGCAGCACCCGGTGTTGCGGATGGGCCGACAGCCGATTGGCCAACAGGCATCCGGCAGGGCCGGCGCCCACGATCACGTAATCGTATTCATCGACGACAGGTTGCATTCGCGACCTCATTCTTGTTGTTGTGGGACCCATCCTAGTTGTTAGTTTTCGTCAAAAGAATGTTAGTTTTTGCGCAGCGGCTGTGCGTTTATAAACAGTCATGCCTTCAGGCGCGTTCAAGGATCGCCTCATGTTCGACTGGAATGACCTGCGTTATTTCCTGGAGCTGCAACGCAGCGGGCGTCTGCTGACGGCTGCACGGCGCCTGAACACCACCCACGCCACCGTGGCACGGCACATCGAGGCCATCGAGAAAAGCCTCGGCACCGCGCTGTTTGTCCAGCATGCCCAGGGCTATGAACTGACCCCGGCCGGCGAGACGCTGCTCAAGCACGCCGAAGCCATGGAGAACGTGGCGTTGCTGGCCCAGGAGGACATCACCCAGTCCAGTGCGCCCCTGGGCAAGATCCGCCTGGGAGTGACCGAAGGGCTGGGCATCATGTTCCTCGCCTGCCGCATGGAGGGGCTGTTCCAGCGCTATCCGGGGCTGGAAGTGGAACTGGTGGCGGTGCCACGCTTTGTCAGCATCCTCAACCGTGAGGCGGAAATCAGCATTCACCTCGAACGCCCGGCGGCCGACCTGCTGGTCACCCGCAAACTCACCGACTACAGCTTGGCGCTGTACGCCAGCCAGGCCTACCTGGACCGCTCGCCAGCGCTGCGCAGCCGCGAGGACCTGGCCCGCCATGCCTGGATCGGGTATGTCGATGATCTTTTGTTCAGCCAGGAACTGATGTTCCTCAACAGCTTTTGCCGCAACCCTCGGGTGGTGTTCCACAGCACCAGCGTCATCGCCCAGCAACAGGCTGCGCGCTCCGGCCTGGGGATTGCCGTGCTGCCTTGCTACATGGCCAGCGGCGACCCGACGCTGGTGCCGTTGCTGCCGGACGAAACCATCCGCCGCAGCTACTGGATCAGCACCCGTCGCGAGCTGCACAAATCCGTACGCCTGCGGGTGTTGTGGGATTACGTGGTGCAGTTGTGCGAGCGCGAGCAGGCGCTGCTGCTGCCCTGACCACGTAGTACCCCTGTGGCGAGGGAGCTTGCTCCCGCTGGGCTGCGCAGCAGCCCCAAACCTCAGTTCGCAATGCCCTGACCCACCGCAATGAATGGTTCAGGGCTGCTTCGCACCCCAGCGGGAGCAAGCTCCCTCGCCACAAGGACTGTGCAAGTGCTGGCCGCCCAAGCCCCCTTTTATGGCCCCCAATGACCTCAAGCCAACGCGGTGGCGTGCCTT
Source organism: Pseudomonas sp. NFACC46-3 (assembly GCF_900114515.1). Lineage (NCBI taxonomy): Bacteria > Pseudomonadati > Pseudomonadota > Gammaproteobacteria > Pseudomonadales > Pseudomonadaceae > Pseudomonas > Pseudomonas sp. NFACC46-3. The sequence continues at coordinate 680,901 of NZ_FOTH01000001.1, read as the reverse complement.
AGTGTGGGAACTGCCAGACCCACAACAAGAAAGGCGCAACCCTTGCGCCGCCAAGAGGGGCCTTATGTCGGCAATCACGCCTTCCTTCCTGCTTCGAACCGCTGCCGTCGTATCGTTCGGCGCGTTGCTTGCCGCGTGTGGCGATGAGGCCAAGCCGCCCGTGCCCACGGTATTCACGGCGATGCCCGCCGACGCGGCGTTGGCTCAGGTCTACGACAGCAGCTGCAAGCTCTGCCACGCCAACCCCGGTGCCGGGGCGCCGTTGACCGGCGATATGAACGCCTGGGCGCCACGGGTGGCCCAGGGCGCCGACACCCTGCTGGATCACGCGATCAACGGCTACAACGGCATGCCTCCGATGGGCTTGTGCATGCACTGTTCCGAAGAACAGTTCCTGGCCCTGATCGCCTTCATGTCCGGTCATCACTTCCAATAATAACTACGGGTACTACGGCATGACGATGGATTACTCACGGCGTCGGTTGCTGCAACAAGCCGGCGTTGTCGCGGCCTTTACGGCCCTGGGCAGCCAGGGCGCCCTGGCCGAGTTGATGCGCGCGCCGCGGCTGATCCCCTGGCGCAATTGGTCCGGTGCGCAGAGCTGCTTGCCGGCGGCGCGCCTGGCCCCCAAGGACCTCGATGAACTGGTGAACGTGGTGAGGCGCGCCGAAGGGCGGATTCGTCCGGTGGGTTCCGGGCATTCCTTCAGCGCCCTGGTGCCCACTGACGGCACCTTGTTGTCGCTGAGTTTTTTCAGCGGCCTGTTGGCTCATGATGCCGCCAGCCTGCAAGCCGAGTTCGGCGGTGGCACGCCCATGTCCCGCATGGGGCCGGCGCTCAAGGCCATCGGCCAGGCACTGCCGAACATGGCCGACGTGGATTACCAGACCCTGGCCGGTGCCATCGCCACCTCGACCCACGGTACTGGCAAGGCCTTCGGCTCGTACGCGTCCCAAGTGGTCGGCCTGCAACTGGTGACGGCCAGCGGCGCGGTCCTCGATTGCGATGCCCAGCGTCATCCAGAAGTGTTCAAGGCCGGCCGGGTGTCCCTTGGCGCGCTGGGGCTGGTGACTCGCGTGCGCCTGCAGAACCGCGCCGCCTATCGCTTGCGCGAGCACCAGTGGGTGGCGAAAACCGAGGAGTTGCTCGAGGACGTGGGCACCAACACCCGGGACAATCAGCACTGGGAAATGCAGGTCGTCACCCATTCCGACTATGCGTTGTCGATCACCCTGAACGAAACCACGGATCCGGCCACGCCGCCGATCAGCCCCGAGGAGGAGGGCGGCAACGATTTCGTCAGCCTGATCGAAAACCTCGACAAGTACGGCAGCGACTTTCCAACGATCCGTCGAGCGCTGCTCAACAGCCTGCGGCTGATGGCCGATTTCGACGACCGGGTCGGTGACTCCCATGACATCTACGCCAACGCGCGCACTGTGCGCTTCAACGAGATGGAGTACTCGGTGCCGGCCGAATACGGTCCGGCGTGCCTGCGGGAGATTCTGGCGCTGATCCGCGACAAGGACCTGCGCACCTGGTTTCCCATTGAGTACCGCTACGTGAAGGCCGACGACATTGCCCTGAGCATGTTCGAAGGCCGGGACAGTTGCTCGATCTCGGTGCACCAGCATTATCAGATGGACCATCACAATTTCTTTGCCGCCATCGAGCCGATCTTCTGGAAATACCAGGGCCGTCCGCATTGGGGGAAATTGCATTCCCTGAACGCCAAGGCACTCCAGGCGCTGTACCCGCGCTGGACGGAATTCACCGAGGTGCGCCAGGCGCTGGACCCCAGCGGCAAGTTCCTCAATGGGCATCTTTCATCGATTCTGGGTTTGAGCTGAAGGAAGAACCTGTGGGCGCGAGCTTGCTCGCGATGGCGGTGCATCAGTCATTCCTGTCAGGCACAAAACCTGTGGCGAGGGAGCTTGCTCCCGCTCGGCGGCGTAGCCGTCGTAAACCGGCTGACGCGATCTGCCTGGAAAGCAGTGTTATCCGATTGGGGCCGCTGCGCTGCCCAGCGGGAGCAAGCTCCCTCGCCACAGGTGCTGTGAAACACTCTAGAACGCAAACGGAATACTGACCTTGGCCCAGAGCATTTCGCCCTCGGTGCGGTTCTCCACTGCAAACTCCTTGGCCCAGCGGATTTCGGCGCTGGCGTACTTGAGGAAGGTCAGGTGCAGCGCAGGGCCGATGGCAAAGACCTGGCCGCGTACGCCGTCGTCGACGTCCTGCCCGGCAAATTGCACGGTGCGGCCGTACTGTTTGTCGTCGGTGGTCTGTTTGAGGTAGTAGCCGTTGAGCCCCAGCATCACGTTGTCGGTCACGCGGTAGCTGGCGGAATAATCGAAGTGGAAGATCTGCCCCGAGCGGTAGTCGGTGTCCTTGTTCTTGCGGTTGAAGCTGTAGGTGGTTTTCATCGACACCTCGGTGTTTTCCGTGGGTAGCCAGGTGAAGGAAAACAGCGGCTTGTAGGTGTAGAAATTGTTGCTGGTATTGGCCAGTCGATCGGTGCTGTATTCGCCGGTCGGCACGGTGATTTCCACCGCCGCGGCCAGGGTCAGGTTCTTGCCCATGTCCCAGAGCACGATGGGCGAAATCGTGGTGTCGCCCATGCCTTCGCGGGTGTCGTGCAGGCCGAATACCGAGACTTCCTGCTTGATCCAGGGTTGGGCGATGTAGATCCCCGCGCGCCCACCGGCCACCCGCAACGGGCTCAGGTAATCGATGCGCGGGACCACTGCCGTGGATTCGATTTCGACATCCGGCAGTTCGCCGCCCAATGAACTGATGTTGAATTTCCGGGCCTTGTAATGGTTGTAGTAGAGGTTGAACGCGACCATGTGGTCCGGAAGGCTGTCGACCTCCAGCGGCAACACAAAAAAGCCGTCGGTGCCCGGGCCGATGTTGTCCACCCCCGATTCGGTAGCCAGGGCGGGCAGGGCACCGCCGCAGGCCAGGCCGAGGGTCAATTGCAAGGCGAATGTCGTGCGGATCGGGTTCATGTGGGGGCTCATTATTATTGTTGGAGATGCACCGAAAGTCCGAGCCATACAAATAAGCCGTTCGCCGCCAACAGGGCAGGGTATTGGCGGCCATACAGGGGACTTGGGCGGCCAGATTTTTGTGTCCCACGATCCGCCGGGGCATGCTAACTTTGTGAAATAACCGGTTACAAAAACGCCACCTAACGTCCTCCGGAACCCGCCCATGCAGATGAAAGTCATCGACCCGACCTATGAATTGGCGTTGGTATCGCCATTCCTGCTACAGACCCTGGCCGAGGTTGTGGCGGACAAGGGCTTCGATGCCGCCAGCCTGTGTCGCGGCCTGGGGTTCGGCCTTGATGATCTGCAAGATCCCGCCCAGCGCATTTCCCACCGCCAGGCCGTGGTCATGATTCAACGGGCGCTCAAGCTGTTGCCCGAGCAGGGGCTGGGGTTGTGGGTGGGGGACCGCAACGTGCTTGGCACCCTCGGCCTGCTGGGCCACGTCCTATCATTGTGCGAAACCCTGCGCGATGCCTTTGCCCTGGGGGTTCGTTACCAGCACACCACCGGTGGCATCGCGGTGACCAGCGTCGAAGAAGCCACTGGCCGGATCATGGTCGAGGCGACCTGCCGGCTGCCTTTCGCCGAGATCCAGGTGTTTGCCGTGGAAGAGTTCTTCGCCAGCCTGATGGTCTATGGCCGGGCCCTGGCGGGGCCCGATTTCAAGCCCCTGGCCGTGGAGTTCATGCACGCCGCGCCGTCCTATGCCCAGGAATATCAGCGGATCTTGGGACCGGATGTGCACTTCGGTTGCCGACACAATCGCATGCTGATCGACGTGCGCTGGCTGGATATGCGTTTGCCCAATCACCACTCGTTGGCCCTGCGCCAGGCATTGGCCTTGCTGGAACAGGAAGCCATCGAAGTTCACCAGAAGATTGACCTGATCCAGACCGTGGAACGGGCAATTGCCCGAGACCTGACCCGTGGCAGCCACATCGAGAAAATCGCCGGTGATCTCAACATGAGCAGCCGCACCCTGCGTCGGCGCCTGAGTGAGCACAACCTGACCTTCGAGACCTTGCTCGAACAGGTGCGTCGCAGCCGCACCCTGAACCTGTTGGCCAATCCCGAGCTGTCCATCGAGCGCATCACCGAAGAAGTCGGCTATAGCGATGTGCGCAGCTTCCGCCGGGCGTTCCGGCGCTGGACAGGCATGAGCCCGAGCGCGTTTCGCAACGAAGGGCAAACGTTGTAGCCAAGACATTCAGCCTGGGGCTGATTAAACTCCTGCCTTTTTTGAGGGGCTTCATTGCGCAGCCGGTGGCCTTGATTCCATGAGTCAAACGATGAAAACGGTACGCTGGGGCATGATCGGGTGTGGCAGCGTGACGGAACGCAAGAGTGGGCCGGCCTTCTACAAGGCGCCCGGTTCAGCGCTGGTTGCGGTGATGGGGCGACGTCTGGAGGCCGTGTCCGATTATGCTGAACGCCACGGCATCGCCAGGTTCTACACCGACGCGCAGGCACTGATCGATGATCCCGAAGTCGATGCGGTTTACATTGCGACGCCGCCCGACAGTCATTTCAGCTATAGCCTGCTGGTGGCTGCTGCCGGCAAGCATTGCTGTGTCGAGAAACCCATGTCCCTCAATGTCGCGCAGAGCCGGGAAATGCAGCGCGTATTCAACAGCGCCGGGGTGCAGCTGTTTGTGTCGTACTACCGGCGCTCGCTGCCGCGCTTTTGCAAAGTGCGGCAATGGATCGAGCAAGGATGCATCGGTGACATCCGGCATTTGACCTGGACGCTGACTAAGCCCGCGTCATTGGCGGATATCAACGGCGCGACCAACTGGCGTACCGATCCGGCGATTGCAGGCGGAGGTTATTTCACGGACCTGGCCTGCCATGGCCTTGATCTGTTCCAGTTCCTGTTGGGGGACATCGTCGAAGTGGCAGGTCTCGCCGCTCGCCAGAACGGCTTGTATCAGGCAGAAGATGCGGTCGTGGCCAATTGGCGTTTTGCCTGCGGAGCCACAGGCATGGGCTGTTGGAACTTCGTCGCTGACCGACGTGAGGACCGCGTGGAGGTGATTGGCAGCCAGGGGCGGATCAGCTTCTCGGTGTTCGATGAGGCGCCGTTGCAACTGTGCACGGATACCTCCGTCAGCCTCGACATTCCTCATCATCCTGAGCATATCCAGTGGCACCATGTACTCGGCATGAATGCCCATATCCGTGGTGAGTCGAAGCATCCCGCCGTGGCCGAAGAGGCCTTGAAGACCGACTGGGTGATGGACCGCATTCTCCAACGCCGTTGAGGCGAGCCCGCGCGGGCATAACTCATGTCGAACGGCGTCCCGTCACCGGCGCGCTGTTCCCACGGTCGCTGCACAGCCGAGCGGGAGCAGGCTCCCTCGCCACAATGATGGGTACAGGCAAACTGTGAACTGACTGGCGGCGCTTGTCAGAAAAATCCTTAAAGAGTACAAATGTACTCCATGACGACTCTCACTCCTCGCCGCACCGCCATCCTGACCTTCATCCGCGAACGCATCGCCGATCAGGGCCAGCCTCCCAGCCTCGCTGAAATCAGCGAGGCGTTCGGTTTTGCCTCCCGCAGTGTGGCGCGCAAGCATGTGCTGGCGCTGACCGAAGCCGGTTTCATCGAGGTCAATCCGCACCAGGCCCGGGGCATTCGCTTGCTGAACCAGCCACCACGACCCGAGCTGCTGGACGTGCCGGTGCTGGGGCGAGTGGCTGCCGGGCTGCCGATCGGCGCCGATGCCGAGGTCCACAGTCGCCTGATGCTGGACCCGGCGATTTTTACCAAGGCGCCGGATTACCTGCTGCGGGTCCAGGGCGATTCGATGATCGAGGACGGCATTCTCGACGGTGACCTGGTGGGTGTGCAGCGCACGCCGCAGGCCGCCAACGGCCAGATTGTCGTGGCGCGCCTGGATGGCGAAGTCACCATCAAGCGCTTCGAGCGCATTGGCGAGCGGGTGCGTTTGTTGCCGCGCAACCCGGCTTACCAGCCGATCATCGTCGAGGCCGATCAGGACCTGGCGATAGAAGGGGTGTTCTGTGGCTTGGTGAGGCAAGGCTGATGGGCGCTGTCGTTGCGCTGGACACGCTGTTCAACGGCGGCCAGGTCTGGAAGGGCCGGCCTGCGCCGCCAGCCGCCAGCCCGCAACCCACCGGCCATGCGGCACTGGACGCGGCGTTGCCCAGTGGTGGCTGGCCGGAGGCGGCCTTGACGGAACTGCTCATCGCCGCGCCGGGCGTGGGTGAGTTGCAACTGGTGTGGCCGACCCTGGCGCGGCTGTCGGCGGCGGGGGAGCGGATCGTGCTGGTGGCGCCACCGTTCGTGCCCTATCCCCAGGCCTGGCAGAACGCTGGCGTCGACCTGCGTCAGTTGTCGGTAATCCGCGCCGATGAGCGCGATGCCCTGTGGGCCACCGAACAATGCTTGCGTTCTGGCAGTTGTGGCGCGGTGCTGTGTTGGCCCCGTCAGGCGGATGACCGGGCCTTGCGCCGTTTGCAAGTGGCGGCGGAAACCGGCCAGACCCTGGCGTTCGCCTGGCGCTCGATCCAGGAGGCCATCAATCCGTCGCCAGCGGCGCTGCGCATCGCCATCGATACCCGGCCGGCGCAATTGCGCGTGCTCAAGTGCCGCGGCGGGTTGGCTCGTTCGGCGCCGATTGCCTTTGCCACGCTCGCCACACAAACCGGGCATTGAGGTTGCGATGCGCTGGGTCTGTATTCTCTTCCCGCAATTGGCGCTGGACGCCGCGCTGCGTCAGCGCCCCGATCCCGACCAGCCCCTGGCATTGCTGACCGGTCCGGCCCAGCGTCGGGTGCTGCAAGCGGTGAATGCGCCGGCACGAGCCTTGGGCTTGCGTCCTGGCCAGACCATGACCGCCGCCCAGGCCTTGAGCAAAGGCTTTGCCACCGCCGAATACGACGCGGCGCAAATCGAACACTGGCAACAGTTCCTGGCGGCCTGGGCCTACCGTTTCAGCGCCCAGGTCAGCGTGCATTACCCGCGTACGCTGCTGTTCGAGATCGAGTCGAGCCTTGGCCTGTTTGGCCCCTGGCCGGTGTTCGAGGCGCGCTTGCGGGCCGAGCTGACCGAGCTGGGCTTTCGTCATCGCATCGTCGCCGCTCCCAATCCGGTGGCGGCACGGGTGTTGGCCAATGCCTATGACGCCCTGGTGGTGCCCGACGCCGAGACCTTGCAACAGTGCCTGGGAGACATGCCTGTGGAGCGTATCGGCCTGGAACCCGACGTCGCCACGGCGCTGTCGCGCATGGGCCTGCGCCGCTTGAGCCAGGTCCAGGCCTTGCCCCGGCAGACCCTGGCGCGGCGCTTCGAGGCCCAAGTGCTCAAGCACCTCGACGCGTTGATGGGCCATCGCACCCTGGCGCTGTCGTTCTACCTGCCGCCGGACCGTTTTGATGTGCGCATCGAGCTCAACTATGACGTGCAATCCCATCAAGCGCTGTTGTTCCCGTTGCGCCGGCTGACCGGTGACTTGTCGGCCTTCCTCTGCGGGCGCGACAGCGGCGTGCAGCGCTTTGACCTGCACCTGGAGCATGCCGGGTTGCCGGATACAGTGATCAAGGTCGGCCTGCTCAGCGCCGAGCGGGCCCCGGCGATGCTCTTCGAACTGGCCCGCGGTCGCTTGGAACAGGTGCAGGTCGAGGCCCCGGTGCGGGGCTTTCGCTTGTGTGCCGAGGACCTGCCGAGTTTCGTGCCCCAGCGCCTGGAGCTGTTCGACGAACGTCCCCAGCAATCATTGCCCTGGGAGCAACTGCGCGAACGCTTGCGGGCCCGGCTGGGGGATGAGGCCGTGCAGGGCCTGGGGTTTCGCGACGACCATCGGCCTGAGTGCGCCTGGCAGATGACCTCCCAACCCCGCTCCCAGGCTTGTCCGGTGCGCGACGGCGTGCAGCGTCCCGGCTGGCTGCTGGAGGAGCCCCAGGCATTGGCGCAAGGTCAGGCGCACATCCTCATGGGCCCCGAGCGCATCGAGACCGGTTGGTGGGACGGCGCGGATGTGCGTCGTGACTATTACCTGATCGAAACCCGCCGCGGACAACGTGGCTGGGCCTATCGAACGGTGGGCGAGGGCGGGCCGCTGTGGCTGCAGGGCTGGTTCGCATGAACGTTGAGTATGCCGAGCTGCATTGCCTGTCGAACTTCAGCTTCCAGCGCGGCGCCTCCAGTGCCCTGGAGTTGTGCCGTCGCGCCAAGCAGCAGGGCTACCAGGCCCTGGCGATCACCGACGAATGCACCTTGGCCGGAATCGTCCGGGCCTGGCAGGCGGCCAAGGAACTGGAGCTGCAACTGATCGTCGGCAGCGAGATCCAGGTCGAGAACGGCCCGAAACTGGTGTTGCTGGTGGAAGACCTGGAAGGCTATCAAGCCTTGTGCCGGCTGATCACCCGCGCCCGGCGGCGCAGCGAGAAAGGCCACTATCGCATCGTGCGAGAGGACTTCGACCAGCCCTTGTCGGGGCTGCTGGCGTTATGGATAGCCGAGGGCAAGGATGCCGAGGAACATGGCCGTTGGCTCCAGTCGACCTTTGCCGGGCGCCTGTGGCTGACGGTCCAGTTGCATTGCGCACAGGACGACCGCCGCCGATTGGCAGACTCGTTGGCGCTGGCCGAACGCTTGGATCTCCCAATCGTTGCCAGTGGTGATGTACACATGCACGTGCGCGGCCGTCGTGCCCTGCAGGACACCATGACCGCCATCCGCCACCACGTCACGGTGGCCGAGGCCGGCCAGCGCCTGCACCCCAACGGCGAGCGCCACTTGCGCAGCTGCAAGGATCTGGCCGATCTCTATCCGCGGGCCTTGCTCGACGAAACCCTGAACATCGCCCGGCGTTGCACCTTCGACCTCGGCCAACTGCGTTACCAATACCCCCGTGAGCTGGTGCCCGCGGGGCATGATCCGGCGTCCTGGCTGCGGGAGCTGACCGAGCGCGGCATGCGCGAGCGGTGGAAGGATGGCGTGACAGACAAAGTGTGGGCACAGATCGACAAGGAGCTGAGCCTGATCGCCGAGCTGGGTTATGACAGCTATTTCCTCACCGTACAGGACATCGTCAGCTTCGCCCGCAGCCGTCATATTCTTTGCCAGGGGCGTGGTTCGGCGGCCAACTCGGCGGTGTGCTACGCCTTGGGCATCACCGAAATCGATCCCAGCCTTACCAGCCTGTTGTTCGAACGCTTCCTGTCCCGGGAGCGCAACGAGCCGCCGGACATCGACGTCGACTTCGAACACGACCGTCGCGAGGAAGTGCTGCAGTACGTGTTCCAGCGCTACGGTCGTCATCGTGCGGCATTGACGGCGGTGGTCAGCAGTTACCACGGCGCCGGGGCGGTGCGCGATGTGGCCAAGGCCCTGGGCTTGCCGCCAGACCAGGTCAACGCCCTGGCCGATTGCTGTGGCCGCTGGAGCGACGAGGCGCCGCCAGTGGAGCGTTTGCGTGAAGGTGGCTTCGACCCGGACAGCCCGGTGTTGCGCCGGGTCCTGAGCCTGACCCGGCAATTGATCGGTTTTCCCCGGCATTTGTCCCAACACCCTGGTGGCTTCGTGATTTCCGAGCAACCCCTGGACACCCTGGTGCCGGTGGAAAACGCCGCCATGGCCGATCGCACCATCATCCAGTGGGACAAGGACGACCTGGACGCGGTCGGGCTGCTCAAGGTGGACATCCTGGCCCTGGGCATGCTCAGTGCGATTCGTCGCTGTTTCGACTTGATCGAGCGCTATCGGGGCCAGCGCTACGCCCTGGCGTCACTGCCCAAGGATGATCGGGCGACCTACGAAATGATCAGTCGCGCCGACACCATCGGTGTGTTCCAGATCGAGTCCCGGGCGCAGATGTCGATGTTGCCTCGGCTGAGGCCCAAGACGTTCTACGATTTGGTCATCGAAGTGGCCATCGTACGCCCCGGGCCGATCCAGGGTGGGATGGTGCATCCGTACCTGCGCCGCAGAAACAAAGAAGAGGCGGTGACTTATCCCTCTGAAGCGTTGAAGCAAGTGCTCAACCGCACCCTGGGTGTTCCCTTGTTCCAGGAGCAGGTCATGCAGATCGCCATCGTCGCGGCCGATTACACCCCGGGTGAAGCAGACCAATTGCGTCGCTCCATGGCGGCCTGGAAACGTCACGGTGGGTTGGAGCCCCATCGGGAGCGCCTGGCGCAGGGGATGAAAAAAAACGGCTACACCGCTGAGTTCGCCGCGCAAATCTTCGAACAGATCAAAGGCTTCGGCAATTACGGCTTCCCGGAATCCCACGCCGCCAGTTTCGCCTTGCTGACCTACGCCAGCAGTTGGCTCAAATGCCACGAACCGGCGGCGTTCGCCTGTGCCCTGATCAACAGTTGGCCCATGGGGTTCTACAGCCCGGACCAGATCCTCCAGGATGCCCGCCGGCATCAACTGTCGATCCGCCCGGTGGACGTGCGCGCCAGCGATTGGGATTGCAGCCTCGAGCCCATGGACGGTCGACAACCGGCGATCCGCATGGGGCTGTGCATGATCAAGGGCTTTCGCGAAGAGGATGCCCGCCGTATCGAAGCGGCCCGCCGGCATCGGCCCTTCAGCGACGTGGCTGACTTGGGCGAGCGCGCGCAGCTCGATGCCCGGGCCCAGGCGCAATTGGCCGATGCGGGGGCTTTGCAGGGCCTGGCTGGTGATCGCCATCGTGCCCGCTGGGAAGTGGCCGGGGTGCAGAAACAACTGGGCTTGTTCGCCGGTTTGCCCTGCCAGGAGGAACCGCCCGTGGCCCTGCCAAAACCTACGCTGGGGGAAAACCTGTTTGCCGATTACACCACGCTCGGCACGACACTGGGCCCTCATCCATTGGCCCTGCTGCGCCCCGAACTGCGCGCACGGCGCTGCCGCAGCTCACGGGAGCTGCAAGAGGTGGAGCATGGCCGCAACGTCAGCGTCGCCGGGCTGGTTACCGGTCGCCAACGCCCGGGCACGGCCAGCGGTGTGACCTTTGTCACCCTGGAAGATGAATTCGGCAACCTCAATGTGGTGGTCTGGCGCGACTTGGCCGAACGCCAGCGCAAGACCTTGGTGGGCTCGCAACTGCTCAAGGTCGACGGGCGCTGGGAAAGCGTCGGCGAGGTCCGCCACCTGATCGCCGGGCGCTTGAGCGACCTGACCGAGTTGTTGGCGGGTATCCAGGTGCAAAGCCGTGACTTTCGCTGAGCCCCAGCAACACCGCCGTTTTTGTGGCGAGGGAGCTTGCTCCCGCTGGGCTGCGTAGCAGCCCCCCAAAAAATGGTTTATGCAATCCATCAGGCACACCGCATCAGCCGGTTTACGACGGCTGCGCCGCCGAGCGGGAGCAAGCTCCCTTGCCACAGGATCGGGCCTGGATCGACCAGCATGAAACCAAACGCCAACCCAGCGCTCGAAGCTCTGATCCCAAGGGGTTTGTGGATGCCGACTCCCTGCAGGCATTTTGAGGTTCAGAATCGATCATGCAGTTTCTATCCCAAAATCACGGGTGCCCTGGATGGGGCGGTGAAATGGCCGGGCGTATCCGGGCGTTCGATTGGAGCCGGACCGAGTTGGGCGCCATCGAGCACTGGTCCGCCAGCCTGCGCAGTGCCGTCCAGTTGTTGCTGGCTTCGCCCCTGCCGATGGTGATGTTGTGGGGCCGCCAGGGCTTCATGATCTACAACGATGCCTATGCCGAGTTTGCCGGTGGCCGCCATCCTTACCTGCTGGGGTGTGCAGTGGAGTTGGGTTGGCCGGAGGTCGCCGAATTCAATCGGCATGTGCTGGACGTCTGCCTGGCCGGCGGCACCTTGTCCTACCGCAGCAAAGAGCTGGTCCTGCTACGCGATGGCAAGCCTGAAGATGTGTGGATGGACCTCTATTACAGCCCGGTGCCCGATGACGACCAGTCCCCGGCGGGCGTGCTGGCGATTGTGGTGGAAACCACCGAGCTCGTGTTGACCGAGCGCGCCCGGCAAGAGGCCGAACGCAGTTACCGAGCCGTCAACGAGCGCATTCAACTGGCCCTCTCGGCCGGACCATTGCTGGGGTCGTTCGTCTGGGACATCCAGGCCGACACACTGTCGGGCGATGAGCGTTTCGCCCGTACCTTCAACTACCCGCCAGACTGTTCACTGGACGCACTGCCCATCGAAATTGCCCGCCAGCGCATCCACGCCGATGACCTCGAAGAGGTCAACCAGCGGATCGAACTGACCTTGCGCACGGGCATCCCCTACAGCGCTGAATATCGGGTGCGCCGCGTGGGCGGTGATTACCGGTGGGTGCTGGCCAGCGGTCGCTGCGAATTCGATGCCACGGGCAAGCCCTTGCGTTTTCCAGGTGTGCTGATTGACATCAATGAACGCAAGACAGCCGAAGCTTCGCTGCTCAAATTCACCCGCGACCTGGAACAGCGGGTCGCCGACGAGGTGCAGGCGCGGCTGGCGGCAGAAGAGCAGTTGCGTCAGTCGCAAAAGCTCGAGGCCATTGGCGGTCTCACTGGCGGCGTGGCCCATGACTTCAACAACCTGCTGCAAGTGATTGCCGGCAACCTGCACTTGCTGGCCCGCCACGAACGGGACAACGTCAACGTGCAACGGCGGGTCAGTGCCTCCATCGAAGCCGTGGAGCGGGGGGCCAAGTTGTCATCGCAGCTGCTGGCTTTTGCCCGGCGCCAGCCATTGTCACCGGCGGTCTACAACCCACGACGCATCTATGATGGCATGGGTGAACTGTTGCAACGGGCCTTGGGCGAAACCATCCAGATTGACGTGAGCTTGCCCCAGGAGCCCTGGTGCATTCACGTCGATCGCAATCAATTGGAAAACGCCCTGTTGAACCTGGCGATCAATGCGCGCGATGCCATGGGCGGCGAGGGCACCATCCGCCTGATTGGGGAGAACATCGTGCTCGATCAAGCGTTCTGTGCCGGCAAGGGGATCTCGGCCGGCGACTATGTCCGGCTGTCGGTGATCGACTGCGGTGCCGGCATGCCGCCCGAGATCCTGAAGCAGGTGTTCGAACCCTTTTTCACCACCAAGACCGATGGCCAGGGCACGGGGCTTGGACTGAGCATGGTGTTCGGGTTCGTCAAGCAGAGTGGCGGCCATATCGAGATCTCCAGCGACCTGGGCGAGGGTACGCGAGTACGGATGTACTTCCCTCGAAGCCTTGCGCCCGAAGCGGGCGAAGCCGAGCAACACGACGTGTTTCAGTCCGGCAGGCAAGAGACGATCCTGGTGGTGGAAGACAACAACGAGGTGCGCAGCGCGTCGGTGGAACTGCTGGAACAGTCCGGCTATCGGACCCTCACGGCCGCCAACGGCGATGAGGCGATGAAGCTGCTGCTGGAAGGCATCTCGGTCGACCTGATCTTCACCGACGTCGTCATGCCCGGCCTGATCAAGAGTTCCGACCTGGCCGCCTGGGCCAAGGTGCAGAAACCGCCGGTCCCGGTGCTGTTCACCTCGGGGCACACCCGGGACATCATCTCCCGGAATCATCAACTGAGCCCCGATACCCATTTGTTGAGCAAACCCTACGGCCCGGACGCGCTGACCCGGATGGTGAGGCGTGTGCTGGGCGGTTGATCGCGGCGCTGCAAACAAATGGAACCGAAGCCGTCGCGTCACCTTCGAATGTTCAAGACCGGTCATCCATCCGGCCCTGTCATGAACGAGGTGCCTATGAACGACGATCCCGCAAACACCCAGCAACAAGGCCAGACGCAAACCCCGTCCCCGCGCAATGACCCGGCGATCGATCCCAAGCTTGCGGCGGACTCATCGGACACCCAGTCCGTCAGCCCCGCCGGGACTGACCAGGCCCAGAGCGCGGCCCCGGAGGTCGATCAGAAGAATCTTCATCGGGACAACGACAATACCTTCAGCCCTGGCTTCGAGCCGGATCCAGATCGGCCGAAGTCCGGCGAAAGCACGGATGCGGATATCGACACCGACGGTGGTTAACCGCTAACCCGATTTGTCGGAACAGTGGTGCTGATGAGTCGTTTGGCGCTTGGGCTGCCTCAGTGCCTGCCTTTCCAGCGGTCCAAGGCAATCAGCACCAGAGACACCACGACGAATCCCAGCAGTACCATCACCGCATTAAGGAACACCCGGGGGTAACCCAGCGTGTCCACTTCGATAAAGGGATAGGGGTAGGCGCCGACAAAGTAACCACGCACCAAGGCGTAGATGAAATAGACCAGCGGATAGATCAGCCACGGCCAGACATCTTGCCATTGCAAAGTGCCCTTGGGCACGCAGAACCACCAATAGACCACGAACAGCACCGGCATCACGTCATGCAGCAATTCGTCGGCCACCCACTGCAAGCCCTGGGGGTTCCAGACATTGCGCAGCAGCAGGTTGTACGCCACCCCCACGAGTATGATGGCAGCGGCTACACCGCCCTGGACCGTGGGCTTGAGAAAGAATCGCCGCAGCGCCGAATCCCCTGAGGTGGCCGCACAGGTCAGTACCACTGCCACCAGGATATTGGTCAGCACCGTAAAATAACTAAAGAAGATGTCTACTCCGCCCCACAGGCTCTTGCCGCCCTGCCAGCGCGAAGTCAGGATCAGGTAGAGCTGGAGGATCAATGCGAACCATCCCAGCAGTGCGGCAATTTTCACCGCGATACCGCCACCGCTTTGCGTTAACACCGGTTCATCGCTCATGACTTGGCTCCTGCTTCGCGGCACCTGCGACTGCAAAGCCCCAAGAGGTTGGATGCTTGTATCAGCAGGATGGTCTTGAGCAAGACCCTAGGAGCGTGGGTTGCAATATTCTACTGTCAGAAATGACAGTGCTGACCAGCGGTAGCCATGAACACCGATGGACTTGGGTTGAATAAGGCCATCTTCATGAAGACGGCCCTTATTCTGTGCCTCAGGATTACTTGCTCGGATGAGCAGCCTGCAGTTTCTTGGCTTCTTCCAGGTGATGTTGCAGGTCTGGCAGCATCTTCTGGGCGAACGCCTTGAGTTCGGTATTGCCAGCCTTCTTATCGTCGGTAACGGTTTCGGCTTCTTTCTTGAACAGGACGATGGTTTCTTCGTGGGCCTTGACCTGGTTGTTGGCATAGGCCGCATCAAAAGACTCATCGCGCACGTCGAGAATCTTCGCCTTGGCTTTTTTCATCAACGTGGTGTCGTCGGGTACCTCGATGTCATGTTTTTGCGCCAGGGCTTTCAGCTCTTCGTTGGCCTTGGTGTGGTCAGTGATCATCTTGTTGGCGAATGCCTTGATGTCCGCCGATTGGCTTTTTTCCAAGGCCAGTCTGCTGGTCTCGATTTCTGCAATTCCACCGGCCGCCGCGTTATCGACAAAGTCGTTGGAAGTCGCGGCCCATGCCATGCCCGTGCTGGTACTCAGGGCAACTGCCAGGCCGAGTTGACGCAGGGTGAATCTGTCCATAGGTAAGTCTCCACACAAGTTGAACGAGCGATTCTTGTCGTCTCTGTTCAATGGAGGGAGACGTACCGGCAAAGGTTTGATCGCCAAGCGATCCGGCACGACGAACGGTCACCGCTGGTCGGATTGGCGGTCGACAGAACCCCGTCGACGAGGCCATCCTGATCATCGATGAGCGCTGTAAAGGCGTCTTCCACCGACCCACTGAAGGAGGTGTTCCATGCCGGTGTCCCACGATTTGTGCCAGGACCTGAACTGCACAAAAGACCACATCCAGCAAAAACGCAGCGAGGATCCGAGGCTCGACTCGTTACTTCAGAAATATTCCCAACTTGATGCCGAGGTCGTTGACGCTGAAAAACCATCATCGCCGGGGCTGTCCGACGATGTCCTGGAGACGCTCAAGAAGAAACGCTTGCTGCTCAAGGATAAGATTGCAGACAAATTGAAGGAGCCGTGAGGCTGGCCTGCCTGAGGGGCCCTTTTTGAAGGGCCCTGAACGTGTAGGGCGAAACTCAATGAACCCGTGGCGAGGGAGCTTGCTCCCGCTGGGCTGCGCAGCAGCCCCAAAACCATTCGACACGGGGCACCCGGAAAAACGCTTTGGCAGGTTTTACACTTTTGTGGCAAGGGGATTTATCAGGTCAATGGATCCCAGCGCTGCGACCAGTCGCTGCCGGTCTTGACGATCTCTCGCAACACCTCGAATGCCTGCTGCAACGCCGCTGAATCCCGATCGCGGGAGTAGACCAGGTAGGTGGGGTAGTTGAATTCCGGTGCCTTGGGCACCCGTTCCAGGATGCCGCTGTCCAGGTAGCTCTGCACGACTCGGGTGCGGAAGTAGCCGCTGCCGCCGTTTTCCAGGATGTACTGCAGGGCCAGGGGGCCGAGGTTGAAGGTCACGGCGGCCTTGGCCTTGTCCGGTAGCGCGGTGTCGTGTTGGCGCCGGAAGTCAGCACTCCAGTCGATGTACACGTAGGGCTCGGGACGGGCGGCCAGGCGTACCAGGATGAGTTTCTCTTCCAGCAGCTGTTCTACCTGCAGGCGCGGCCAGTATTCGGGTTGATAGACCACTGCCGCGTCCAGCAGACCCAGCTCCAGCTGTTGTAGCAGTTTCTCGCCGTCGCGGATGTCCATGCGCAGGGCATGGCCGGGAATTTTCTGGCGCAGCTCGCCGGCCCAGGCGAGCATCAAGGGATTGCACAGGCTGACCTCGCCCCCCAGGTGCAAGACGTTGCGATAGCCCTCGGGCAGTGGCAGGTCCCGACGGGCCGCTTCCCAGGTCTGCACGAGCTGGTTGGCGTAGACCACAAACGCCTCGCCATCGCTGGTCAAGCGCGCGCCGGCACGATTGCGTACGAACAGCGCGCAGCCAAGCTGGCTTTCGAGCTTCTGGACCCGGGCGGTGATCGCCGTCTGGGTCACGTGCAGCTTTTCGGCCGCTGCAGCGAGGCTGCCGTGGCGGACGATTTCCAGGAAGGTGCGGGCGAGATCGATGTCCATGTTCAGGCCGATACGGGGGAAGCGGGCATTGTAAGAGCTGCCGCGCCTCGCCGATACCGGACATTATTGGACGGCTTGGACCTGTGCCGTTCGTGCCCAAGGGGCGACCAGGCGTTCTGGCGTGCGGCAGGCCTTGTGCTTGAAGACGAAACCACGGCACTTGTCGGCGAAGCCGTGGCGATTGTCCACCATGTCATGTCGCATCTGCGCGAGCTCACCCTCGCGGCACGCCTGGATCGCTGACAGGCTCCGCTCGGCCTTGCGAACCCGGATGCTTTCATAGTTCGGATCGAGCAGCGCACTGTTGGCTCGTTGCAGCAGCCACAGGCCGAACTCGTCGGGGCAGCGTGGTCCGATCTCCTGGACCATGCCGTAGCGCAATGCCTGGAGGGCGCTGATCGGCAGGCAGTCCCGGGTGAGTTTCCAGGCCATGTCCGGCCCGACCGCGCGGGGCAGGCTGTAGGTCCAGTATTCAGAGCCGTACAGGCCCATGGTCGCGTAGTGCGGGTTGAGCACGATGTCACGGCGCGCCAGCACGATATCGGCCGCCAGAGCCAACATCACACCGCCGGCCCCGGCGTTACCCGTCAGACCGCTGACCACCAGTTGCCGTGCGCTGAACAACTCAAGGCAAACGTCATCGATGGCCTGTATGTTGGCCCAGGCCTCCAGGCCGGGTTCGGCGGCGGCCTGGATAACGTTCAGGTGCACGCCGTTGGAAAAGCTCCCGCGCCCGCCGCGGATCAACAGCACCTGGGTGTCCCGGGACTTGGCCCAGCGCAATGCCGCCACCAGCCGTTGGCATTGCTCAGTGCTCATCGCCCCGTTATAGAACTCGAACGTCAGCTCTCCCACATGGCCGCATTCCCGGTAGCGAATGGGCTGATAAGACTCATCGCTGAACGGCTGGCGGGCCAGGGAGCCGTCGAGCACCGGGACGCCTTCGAGGCGGTTCGACAAAACATGGCGCGCCGGACGCTTGAAGGTCCGGTCGCCGGGCTGCGGCTTGCGGCGCAGGGCGCCGATCCACAGGCTTGTATCCCCTGTCGCCACCAACACCGCATCGTCACGCACGGCCAGCAGTTCGCCGGGCAGGCCGTGGCGAACGTCCGGATGGGCGTCGTACAGGTAAAACTGTTCGCCGGCCAGGCTCGCGAGTACGCCGGGTTGACCGTCGGCCGCGTCGATGCAGCGCTTGATGAAAGCGCTGCTGTCGTGCCAGCTGAAGGTGCGATGGGCCTGGGTCATGTTCGGTTGCAGGCGTCCGACCACGTCATGACGGCCATAGTCCAGTGGCACCGGGATGAAACCGTCAAGGTACTTCTCCACGACCTCGCGGATGCAACGAATGGCGGCGTCGCTGACCGGGCCGTTATACAGCTCGGATTTGCGCAGGCCTTGGGGCAGGTCGAATTCGCACGTGGCCCAGACTGGCCCGGCGTCCATTTCCTCTACCGCCTGCAATGCCGTGACGCCCCAGCGCTCGGGCTGCCGAGTGATCGCCCAGTCCAGGGCGCTGGCGCCGCGGTCGCCGACAATTCCGGGATGAATGATCACCACCGGGCGCCGCGGATTGCGCCATAACTGCTCGGGTACACGGTCCTTGAGAAACGGGCAGATCACCAGGTGGGCGCCGCTTTCTTCGATTTGCCGGCAGACCGAGGCCGGATCGGTGAACAGCACGACGCTGGGGTGATAGCCGGCCTCGCGCAGGTCCAGCCAGGCGCGTTGGGTCAAGCCGTTGAAGGCACTCGACAGCAAAATGATCTTCAGTGTGGGCATGAGTCTCTCTTCCGTGAGATGAGCAGGCGCCGGCTCCCGATGAGCCGTCCCTGGCTTGATGGAAGCGCTACATTAGCGGCTGGGGGAGGAGCGACAACTGACAGGGATCAAGGTTGTGAGTGCAAGGCAGAATCAGCGCAGGGCAGAAACACGAATCCCGCCACGGGGGCGGGATTCGTTTGCAATCAGAGGCCCGCGAAGAACGCGAGCGCAGTCTCAGCCAGGGAACAGCTCGGACAGTTTCATGGCCAGCATCATGTCGCCTTCGGTACGCAGCTTGCCGCTCATGAACGCTTGCATGCCGTCGGTGCTGCCGTCGACGATGCCTTGCAGGGTTTCGCCGTCCATCACCAGGGTCACCTGGGCGTCCGGGTTTTCGCCTTCCTGCAGTTCGCAGGTGTTGTCCTTGACGACCAGCGAGAAATTCTTGGTATCGTCGATGCGGAAACCGAATACCAGATCCAGGCCGGCAGCGGCGGCTGGGTTGAACTTGGCTTTCATGGCTTGTACGGCGTCGGCTACGGAGGTCATGGTTTCGATCCTTATTTGGGTGGTACAGCAAGGGTCTACAGTAATCCGGACTCAGCGAAAGGTGATGAGGTCCGGGGCCTTCAGCAGTTGCAGGTGGGCATGGCTGTTGAAGGAAGCCAGGGCCACCTCGCGGCCCCTGAATTTCAGGTGGTTGAGCGAGGTGTTGACGATTTGCCAGTTCAGTTCGAAGGCCTGTCGGGCCGGTATCTGGGTGATCAGGTGGAGCAGGGCGGTGATGGTGCCGCCGGAGGTGAACACGGCGATTTTGTGGGTGTTGTCGGCTTGCTCCAGGATGCGCTGCAGGCCCGCGTGGACCCGCTCGACAAAACCCAGCCAGCTTTCCAGGCCCGGCGGGTCATACTGGCCGCTGAGCCAGCGTTCGACGATCAGCGCGAAGATGCGCTGGAATTCGGCGCGGTTCTGCGCAGCGTTGCGCAGGATATGCAGCGCCTCGGGCTCCTGGGGAAGCATGTCCGGCAGCAGGGCGCGAATGACCGCGTCGGCATCGAACTCGTTGAACGCGGTGTCGGTTTCCAGCCCGGGAACCGGTAACCCGGCGGCGGACATCTGTTCCAGCGCGCCGATGGCGGTATCCTGTTGGCGACGCAGGTCACCCGAGAGGCAGCGATCGAATACGACACCGAGCTCCGCCAGGTGGCCGCCGAGCACTTGCGCCTGGCGCACGCCATTGGGTGAAAGGACATCGTAGTCGTCCGCACCAAAGGAGGCCTGGCCATGTCGAATCAGATAGATACTGCCCACGTCCGCGTCATCCCGGTACGTTGAAGGTTTGGCGAGGTTATGGGGATGGCGGTGAGCTGTCAATGAAAAAACATACGCTTGTTTGAAATGCCCGTTGCAGCCTTGTCCTGCCTCGCTCGCGTTAACGTAACCACCGGTTTCATGACTGGTCGCGACGCAGCCGCATGGGTATGCTGGGACCGTTACGCGCCTGCGTTCAGTGGCACATTGCATTTAAGGAGTTGCTGTGGAGTTTTTCATCGAGTACGCCGGTTTCCTGGCCAAGACCGTGACGCTGGTGATCGCCATCCTGGTGGTGCTGGTCAGTTTTGCTGCGTTGCGCAGCAAGGGGCGGCGCAAGTCGACCGGTCAGTTGCAGGTGAGCAAACTCAACGATTTCTACAAGGGGCTACGTGAGCGCCTGGAACAGACGCTGCTGGACAAAGATCAGCTCAAGGCGCTGCGCAAGGCCGAAGGCAAGGCTGAAAAGGCCGGGAAGAAAAACAAGGACAAACCGGCGGCCAAGCCCCGGGTGTTCGTGCTGGATTTCGACGGTGACATCAAGGCCTCGGCCACCGAGAGCCTGCGTCATGAAATCACTGCGCTGCTGACCCTGGCGACGCCGAAGGATGAAGTAGTGCTGCGCCTGGAAAGTGGCGGCGGCATGGTCCACAGCTACGGCCTGGCCTCGTCGCAACTGGCGCGAATCCGTCAGGCCGGCGTGCCGTTGACGGTCTGCATCGACAAGGTCGCGGCCAGCGGTGGCTACATGATGGCGTGCATCGGCGAGAAGATCATCAGCGCTCCCTTCGCGATCCTGGGTTCCATCGGCGTCGTCGCGCAATTGCCCAACGTCAACCGGCTGCTGAAGAAACACGACATCGATTTCGAAGTGTTGACGGCCGGGGAATACAAACGCACGTTGACGGTGTTCGGCGAAAATACCGAGAAGGGCCGGGAGAAATTCCAGGAAGACCTGGATATTACCCATGAGCTGTTCAAGAACTTCGTGTCCAATTACCGCCCGCAACTGGCCATCGATGAAGTGGCGACCGGTGAGGTCTGGTTGGGTGTCGCGGCGCAGGGCAAGGGCTTGGTGGACGAGCTGAAAACCAGCGATGAATACCTGGCCGAACGCGCCAAGGGTGCCGAGCTGTACCACCTGCACTACGCCGAACGCAAAAGCCTGCAGGAACGCATCGGCATGGCGGCCAGCGGTTCGGTGGATCGTGTGCTGCTCAGTTGGTGGAGCCGCCTGACCCAGCAGCGGTTCTGGTAATCCGCGTAGCCCGCCCTCGCACGACCCCTGTGGAGCGGGCTGGGCCGCCACGGTGGTAGGACCATCAAATGAAAAAGCCCTGAACCGGTACACCCGGCTCAGGGCTTTTTCATAGGGCTGTCTCAGCGACGACGGAACAGCGGCAGCGGTTCGTCAGTGGCAGCCTGGTAGGTCACCGAGAAGTCCTTGAGGCTTTCGAGGGCCTCAAAGGGGTCTTTGTCGGCACGCAAGGCAAAGGCGTCGAAGCCGCAGCGGCGCATGTAGAACAACTGGTCGCGCAGTACGTCGCCAATCGCCCGCAACTCACCCTTGAAACCATAGCGGTCGCGCAGCAGGCGGGCGTTGGAGTAGCTGCGCCCGTCGGTGAAGGCCGGGAAGTTCAAGGCGATGACCTGCAACTGGTTGGCGTCCTCGCCGATTTCCTCGGCTTCCTCGTCGGCGTCCAGCCACACGCCCAGGCCGCCGTCGCGGGCCTTGAGGGCGTGGGCATGATCGCGCCACAAGGCCAGGGGCACGATCAGGTCGTCACAGTTGGAGATGCCATCGAGGGTCGCGTCCTTGGGCAGCAGGTGCCAGGTTTCGTCGATGACCTCGTTGTTCTTAATGATTCGCTGCATAGACGCGTTCCTTGAAGAGGTCGATGCCAATACGTTGGTAAGTGTCGATGAAACGCTCGTCTTCGGTACGTTGTTCGATGTACACGTCGATCAGCTTCTCGATCACGTCAGGCATATCGTCCTGGGCAAACGACGGGCCGAGGATCTTGCCCAGGCTGGCGTCGCGGCTACCGCTGCCGCCCAGGGAGACCTGGTAGAACTCTTCGCCTTTCTTGTCCACGCCCAGGATGCCGATGTGGCCGACGTGGTGGTGACCACAGGCGTTCATGCAGCCGGAAATGTTCAGGTCCAGCTCGCCGATGTCGAACAGGTAGTCCAGGTCGTCGAAGCGACGCTGGATCGATTCGGCGATAGGGATCGACTTGGCGTTGGCCAGGGAGCAGAAGTCGCCGCCCGGGCAGCAGATCATGTCGGTCAGCAGGCCGATGTTCGGGGTGGCGAAACCTTGCTCGCGCAACTCGCCCCAGAGGGTGAACAACTGGCTCTGTTCAACGTCCGCCAGGATGATGTTCTGCTCATGGGAGGTGCGCAGTTGGCCGAAGCTATAGCGCTCGGCCAGGTCGGCCACGGCGTCCAGTTGCTTGTCGGTGATGTCGCCCGGCGCGACGCCGGTTGGCTTCAGGGACAGGGTCACCGCGACATAACCCGGCTTCTTGTGGGCCAGGGTATTGCGGGTGCGCCAGCGGGCGAAGCCAGGGTGTTCCTTGTCGAGGGCAGCCAGCTCGGCGTCCTGATTGCCCAGCGCTTTGTACTGTGGGTCGACAAAGTGCTTGGCGACGCGATGCACTTCTGCTTCGGTCAGGGTGGTCTGGCCGCCACGCAGGTGAGCCATCTCGGCTTCGACCTTCTCGGCGAACACTTCAGGCGTGAGGGCCTTGACCAGGATCTTGATCCGCGCCTTGTATTTGTTGTCGCGACGGCCGTAGCGGTTGTATACCCGCAGGATGGCGTCGAGGTAGCTCAGCAGGTCCTGCCACGGCAGGAACTCGTTGATGAACGCGCCGACCACCGGCGTACGCCCCAGGCCACCGCCCACCAGTACACGGAAGCCCAACTCGCCGGCCGCGTTGTAGACCGTCTCCAGGCCAATGTCGTGGACTTCGATGGCCGCACGGTCAGAGGTCGAGCCGTTGATGGCGATCTTGAACTTGCGTGGCAGGTAGGCGAATTCCGGGTGGAACGTCGTCCACTGGCGGACAATCTCGCACCACGGGCGCGGGTCGATCAACTCGTCGGCTGCGACACCGGCGAACTGGTCGGTGGTGACGTTGCGCAGGCAGTTGCCGCTGGTCTGGATCGCGTGCATCTGCACGGTGGCCAGTTCGGCGAGGATCTCGGGCACATCTTCCAGGGCTGGCCAGTTGTACTGGACGTTCTGCCGGGTACTGATGTGGGCGTAGCCCTTGTCGTAGTCGCGGGCGATTTGCGCCAGCTTGCGCACCTGGCGCGAAGTCAGCTGGCCATAAGGCACAGCCACCCGCAGCATCGGGGCGAAGCGCTGGATATACAGGCCATTCTGCAAGCGCAGAGGGCGGAATTCTTCTTCGCTCAGCTCGCCTGCCAGATAGCGTCGGGTCTGATCACGGAACTGCTTGACGCGGTCCTCGATGATCCGCTGATCGTACTCGTCATATACGTACATATAAGTCTCGGTCTCAGGCTTGGGCCGATCAGAAACAGCTGCATGTTGGCTCGCTGGAATCGGGTTCTGCCTCGGCAATTCTGCGCGCACGGCCGCGCACTCCTAGAGGAGCCGGTGCAAGATACCTGTTTTGAGTTATGCGCAAAAGTGATGTTTGAGTATATGTAAAGAACCAAATCGACTAATGAGATTGATTATTGCCTAACCCACATTTGTCGTGCGGGCAATCATCGTCTTAACTGTGGTCGAGTCCCTATGCAATCACCTACAAAACCGACAAGAGGCGATGCAATGAGCAATCCGACCAAAGCAAGGAAAAGCGACAGTACCGTTGATGCCTGGGCCATTTTGTTCCTGATTATCCTGGTGGTGGGCACCGCAGTGTTCTGGGTCAGTCATCAATAGGTTCGAGCCGTTGCCAGCTACATGAAGGTCTCGCGTTCATGTGCCCGTTCGCCACCCGGGTCGTTATACTGGGTGGCGTATTATTCAGGGCGGGCGGGATGTTTAAGTTTATCTGCAGGCTGGTAGCGTTGTTATGCCTGTCATTCTGGTTACCGGTGCACGCCGCCGGCGCTGTTTCTCCTTCAGCCCAGGTGAGGGCTGCGACTTCGGTGGTGTTCCTCAATCCGGGGCGTTCGACCGAGACGTTCTGGGTCAGCTATAGCGAGTTCATGCAGGCCGCGGCTAATGGCTTGGGGTTGCGCCTGCGCGTGGAGTACGCCGAGCGCGATCCCGAGCGCATGATCCGCCAGGCTCAAGACGTCATCACGTCGGTTGACCGTCCGGACTACCTGGTGCTGGTGAACGAACAGTATGTTGCCCCGCGCATCCTGCAATTGGCCCAGGGTAGCGGGATCAAGCTGTTCCTGGTGAACAACACGCTGACCAGCGACCAGACCCGCCTGCTGGCACAGCAAGGCGCGCCGCCTGCCGAACTGCTTGGCAGCCTGGTGCCCGACGACGAGCGCAGTGGCTACCTGATGCTCACCGAGCTGTTGCGCCAGCATGGGCCGCTGGCGCCTGGGCAAACCCTCGACCTGTTGGCATTTTCCGGAAAGAAGTCCACGCCTTCGGCGCAACTGCGTGAGAAAGGTCTGTACCGGGCGCTGGCCGAGCATCCACAGGTACACCTGCGCCAGTTGGTCTATGGCGAGTGGAATCGCGAGCGCTCCTACGAGCAGGCCAGCCAACTGGCCAAGCGGTATCCGCAGACCGCGTTGGTGTGGTCCGCCAACGATGAGATGGCCCTGGGCGCCATGCAGGCGTTCGAGGAGGCGGGTCGCCAGCCAGGCAAGGATGTGTTGTTCAGCGCCATGAACAGTTCCAGGGCGGCGCTCCAGGCCCGCATCGACGGGCGCTTGAGCGTGCTGTTCACCGGGCACTTCAGCTTGGGAGGGTGGGCCATGGTGCTACTCCATGATCACGCCCGGGGCACTGACCTCGCGCGTCATGGCGGCTACAACCAGCAGATCGACCTGATGCAATCGCTCGATCCGGCCCGCGCTCGAGCGTGGCTGAACATGGATCCTGCCAAGGACTATCGCCTGGATTTCAAGCGCTTCAGCCTGGTGTCTCGCCCGGATGGCGAGCGCTATGCCTTTTCGCTCGATGGGCTGGGGCGTCGCTAGCCTCGGCCCGGATTGCAGGCAAGCTGTCCATAATGATCTGTGGATACTAAGTGTTCACACACCCGCAAAGTACAACACCAAATTAACGATCCCATACAACGTCAACCCGAAAATGACCGTAAACAGGATGCCGAGGATCACGAAGTGACTCGGCTTTCCATGGGTAAAGTCCCGGGCGCGGTTTTTCCCGCTTTGCACGCCAAAGGCCGCCGCCCCCACGCTGTGCAGCATTTGCAACAGAGTGGGTGGCTTATTGTCGGTTGGATCGTCCATAAATCCCTCGTCTGTCATGTGTGTGGGACAAGCATAGACAAAAGATCTCGATCCGCGGTGGCCTCAGTCATGGATCTCTGGCGCCCGGTTTTCCCCCAACGCCTTGGCAGACAGAAAATCAGTCAACCTAAGCCTTCCTGACCCGTGTCGCTACTGGTACTTCTGTCAGTATCCGCTTCGGTGGGATTGGATCACGCTGATGACTCCTGTCACTTGCGGAGATATCAGCCATGAACGTCCGAAGCTCGTTCACGGCCACGGTTTTTTACCGTTGGGCTACGGCTACGCTGGTTTTCCTCTTGGGGTTGCCGGTAAGCAATGCGGCAACCGAAAGCCAAGAGAACACACCTCAACCGACGTCGGCGAGTGTTTATGCCAATGCGATTGGCGATGCCCGCTTTGAACGTTCGGCGATACACGTTGAGCAGGGCTATACGATTGAAAGTGGCAATTTGTATGCCCGTGATGGGAAGGCAGGCTCGCTGGTGGTGGTTCGGTCTCCGGAGGGGGCGGTCGTTGGGATTGTCAACGAGCCCGATAAGCATGGCTTGTTAAAAGTTGACCCCCAGGGGCGCCTTACATTCATTGCCGAGCCAGCTGAAGACTTGTTGGAAAACGATACGGTCAAATCACGGGAAGATCCTGCTCCTCCGGAGGCGGCCAGTGACGGGCACTCTTATATTGATATGCTCTTCGCTTATTCTGCCAATGCGCTGAATCAGCTGGAGGTCGATCCCATTGCTCACGCGCTTGCACAGGTTGAAATGGTCAATCTCAGCTTACGAAACTCGCGCGTCGGGGAAGTTTCATTGCGACTCGGTGCCGTCAGCGTTTTTGATGTGCCTTACAATACCAGTAACGAGGGATTGACCAATTGGCAAGATCTTCTCAGCCCCTATCGGGACCGGTACAAAACCGATGTGAACGCGGCCATTGCGACGGGTACCAGCCAAGAGCAGGGAAGCGCCTATTTTCGTGGATATTCAAGCGTCAGCGCCTGGTATGCACCCACCACTTTTACCCATGAGATGGGACATAACGTCGGAGGGGACCATTGCGAAGAGGCAAACGGTTCGGACTACAACTATGGCTACAATAACGGCAAAACCAAAACCAATATGTGTACCGGTAGTCGATCCCTCTACTATTCGACACCTGCCGTCAATGATACTTACGGCTTGCCGATAGGGAATGCAAGGACGGCCGACATGGCACGCGTCTGGCGTGAGAGTGCGGCGCGATTGACGGGTTACAAGCCGGAACTGCCAGGTCTGCGTATGCTGGTCGTCAGCGGTCTCCATAATCAGGCGTCTACTTACATCCGGATTCCTGGAATAGAGCGACTTTACATGGGCGGGATCGTTGCTCTGTCAGCCGATGTGGGTCCTACAGAGCTGGCGCCAGGAACAGATGAAAAGTTCACGATGCTGAGGGTGAAGTTGTTCAATGCGGTAGGTAATGAAGTGGTCGTTAAGTTACGGGGGATTCGCGTTCAAGAGGAAAATGGTTGGCGGGAAAATATGAACAGTAAGCGTTTTCTCGGAGCGCTCGGCCCCATGGTTGGGCTTGAAATACAATACGATGTTCGGGATAACGTAGCGCTTCCGGCGGGATACTATAATGGATTGTTGCAGTTGGAGGCTCGAAGGGCTAATTCCGATTGGAAGGAACCGATAAATATAATTGTCTCGGTGAAGAAGTAAATAAAGCGGTGGCGTCAGTATTTTATCGCGGTGTTTTGCGTTGGAAGCGCTGCTGGGCTTTCGAAAGACGACAGTTGAGTCCTGAAAATCGCAGCCTTCGGCAACGACAGGATTATGTATCCATGCAGTTGACGAAGGCTGCGGTCTGTTTGGGCCAAGATCTTATATCAGCTGTCATACCCCAAATTAGGCGATAACCAACGCTCCGTCACACTCAACTCCTGGCCTTTACGCGCGGTATAGCTCTGGACCTGGTCCTTATCGATCTTACCCACCGCAAAGTACTGCGCCTGGGGATGGGCGAAGTACCAGCCGCTGACCGCCGCTGCCGGGAACATCGCGTAGTGTTCGGTGAGGAACACACCGCTGCGCCCGGCCTTCAGTTCGCTGGCCTCGGGGTCGAGCAGGCGGAACAGGGTGGCTTTCTCGGTGTGGTCCGGGCAGGCCGGGTAACCGGGGGCAGGGCGGATGCCGGTGTATTGCTCCTTGATCAGGGCGTCGTTGTCCAGGCTCTCGTCCTGGGCGTAGCCCCAATAATTTTTGCGCACTTGCTGGTGCAACCATTCGGCGCAGGCCTCGGCCAGACGGTCGGCGAGGGCCTTGACCATGATCGAGTTGTAGTCGTCGCCGGCCTCCTGATAGGCCTTGGCGACTTCTTCGGCGCCGATGCCGGCGGTGGTGATGAAACCGCCGACGTAATCGGTCACGCCGCTGTCCTTGGGCGCGACGAAGTCGGCCAGGGAGAAGTTGGGCTTGCCGTCGGTCTTGATGATCTGTTGGCGCAGGTGGTGCAGGCGCGCCAAGGGCTTGCCGTCGTCACCGTAGACTTCCAGGTCGTCGTCATGCACCTGGTTGGCCGGCCAGAAGCCGAACACCGCGCGAGCGCTGATGAGTTTCTCGTCGATCAGCTTGCGCAGCATGGCCCGGGCATCGGCGTACAGTGCGGTGGCGGCTTCGCCGACCACTTCGTCGGTGAGGATGCGTGGGTACTTGCCGGCCAGGTCCCAGGAAATGAAGAACGGCGTCCAGTCGATGTATTCGGCCAGGACGTTCAGGTCGATGTTATCCAGCACCTTGGCGCCGGTGAAGGTCGGCTTGACCGGCTGGTAGCTGCTCCAGTCGAACTGCGGCTTCTTGGCGATGGCCGCTGCATAGCTCAGGCGTTCGGTCCGAGCGCTGCGGTTGGATGTGCGCTCGCGCACGTCCATGTAGTCCAGGCGGGTTTTCTCGACGAAAGCCGGCTTGAGTTCCTTGGACAGCAACTGGGTCGCCACGCCCACGGCACGGGAGGCATCGGTGACGTAGATCACCGCGTCGTTGCTGTACTTGGGCTCGATCTTTACCGCCGTGTGGGCCTTGGAGGTGGTGGCCCCGCCAATCATCAGCGGCAGGTGGAAATCCTGGCGTTGCATCTCCCGCGCCACATGCACCATTTCATCCAGGGACGGGGTGATCAGGCCGGACAGGCCGATGATGTCGCACTTCTGTTCCTTGGCCACCTGCAGGATCTTCTCCGCCGGCACCATCACGCCCAGGTCGACGATGTCATAGCCGTTGCAACCGAGCACCACGCCGACGATGTTCTTGCCGATGTCATGCACGTCGCCCTTGACCGTGGCCATCAGGATCTTGCCCTTGGCTTCTGGCTTGTCGCCTTTTTCCGCCTCGATGAACGGAATCAGGTGGGCCACCGCCTGCTTCATCACCCGGGCGGATTTCACCACCTGGGGCAGGAACATCTTACCGGCGCCAAACAGGTCGCCGACGATGTTCATGCCGGCCATCAGCGGGCCTTCAATGACCTCGATCGGTCGGGCGAACGACAGTCGCGATTCTTCGGTGTCTTCGACGATGTGGGTGGTGATGCCCTTGACCAGGGCATGTTCCAGGCGCTTGTTCACTTCCCAGCCGCGCCATTCCTCGGTTTCCGCTTCCTTGACGCTGCCGTCGCCCTTGTACTTGTCGGCGATGGCGAGGAGGGCGTCGGTGCCTTCGGGGGTACGGTTGAGGATCACGTCTTCCACGGCGTCGCGCAGTTCCACCGGGATCTGGTCGTAGATCTCCAGTTGGCCGGCGTTGACGATGCCCATGGTCAGGCCCGCGCGGATCGCATACAGCAGGAACACCGAGTGGATCGCCTCGCGCACCGGGTTGTTGCCACGGAACGAGAAGGACACGTTGGACACGCCGCCGGAGGTCAGCGCGTAGGGCAGTTCGTCGCGGATGTAGGCGCAGGCGTTGATGAAATCCACGGCATAGTTGTTGTGCTCTTCGATACCGGTGGCGACGGCGAAGATGTTCGGGTCGAAAATGATGTCTTCCGGCGGGAAGCCGACTTCATTGACCAGGATGTCATAGGAGCGCTTGCAGATTTCCTTCTTGCGCGCCTCGGTGTCGGCCTGGCCGGCTTCGTCGAACGCCATCACCACCACGGCGGCGCCGTAGCGCTTGCACAGCTTGGCGTGATGGATGAACTGCTCGACACCTTCCTTCATGCTGATGGAGTTGACGATGCCCTTGCCCTGGATGCACTTGAGGCCGGCCTCGATCACTTCCCACTTGGAGGAGTCGATCATGATCGGCACGCGGGAGATGTCCGGTTCGCCGGCAATCAGATTGAGGAAGGTCACCATGGCCTTCTTCGAATCGAGCATGCCCTCGTCCATGTTGATGTCGATCACCTGGGCGCCGGCCTCGACCTGCTGCAGTGCCACTTCCAGCGCTTCGGTGTAGTTGTCCTCGCGGATCAACCGGGCGAACTTGGCGGAACCGGTGATGTTGGTCCGCTCGCCGACGTTGACGAACAGCGAGCTGCGATCGATGGTGAACGGTTCCAGGCCCGACAGGCGGCAGGCCCGGGGAATCTCTGGAATCGGCCGCGGGGCATAGCCGGCCACGGCCTTGGCGATGGCTTCGATGTGCGCCGGGGTGGTGCCGCAGCAACCGCCGACGATGTTCAGGAAGCCGCTCTGGGCGAATTCCTCGATGACTTTGGCGGTCTCGGCCGGCAATTCGTCGTATTCACCGAATTCGTTGGGCAGGCCGGCGTTCGGGTGCGCCGAGACGTGGGTATTGGCCTTGTTCGACAGCTCTTCCAGGTACGGGCGCAGCTCGCTAGCGCCGAGGGCGCAGTTCAAGCCCACGGAAATCGGCTTGGCGTGGGCCACGGAGTTCCAGAAGGCTTCGGTGGTCTGGCCGGACAGGGTACGACCGGACGCATCGGTGATGGTGCCGGAGATCATGATCGGCAGTTCGACGCCCAACTCTTCATAAACACCCTGCACGGCGAAAATCGCTGCCTTGGCATTGAGTGTGTCGAAAATGGTTTCGATCAGGATCAGGTCGGCACCGCCTTCGATCAGGCCCTTGGTGGCCTCGGTGTAGTTCTCCACCAGTTCGTCGAAGGTCACGTTGCGGTAGCCGGGGTTGTTCACGTCCGGCGACAGCGAGCAGGTGCGGCTGGTCGGGCCGAGTACGCCGGCAACGAACCGTGGCTTGTCCGGGGTTTCCAGGGTCTTGGCGTCAGCCACTTTACGGGCCAGGCGCGCGCCTTCCAGGTTCAGCTCGTAGGCCAGGCCTTGCATGCCGTAGTCGGCCTGGGACACCTGGGTGGCGTTGAAGGTGTTGGTTTCCAGGATGTCGGCGCCGGCATCCAGGTAGGCTTTTTCGATGGCGCCGATCACGTCCGGGCGGCTCAGCACCAGCAGGTCGTTGTTGCCCTTGACGTCGCTCGGCCAGTCGGCAAAACGCTTGCCACGGTAGTCCTGTTCTTCGAGCTTGTAGCTCTGGATCATCGTGCCCATGCCGCCGTCGAGGATCAGGATGCGCTCCTTGAGGGCTTGCTGGAGAAGATAAAGGCGAGCGCTGCGATCGGACATAGGACTACCTGGAAAAAAAGACCATTACGAAGGCCAGGATGATAGCAAACCTGTGCAGGATTTGATCATGATGGGCTTTTGCATGAATATCGCTCATGTTTGCAAGGCGATGCTGGCCCGGTAGAATCGCCGGACTATCTCTTAGGGACCCGAGACATGCCGTACCGCGTCTTATTCGGCAGTCTGTTGCTGCTGTTGTGTTTTACCGCAGCCGCCGGGAGCCGCGCTCCAGCGATCTCCTACACCCGCGACATCCAGCCGATCTTCACGGAAAAATGCGTGGCCTGCCATGCCTGCTACGACTCCGCTTGCCAGTTGAACCTGGGCAGCGGCGAAGGCGCGGCACGGGGCGCGAGCAAGCTGTCGGTGTACGACGGCGAGCGGCGCCAGGCGGCCGAGCCGACCCGCTTGTTCTATGACGCCTCCGGCCAGCGCGCCTGGCAGCGCAAGGGCTTCTATTCGGTGCTCGATGCCCAAGGCAGCCAGGCTGCCCTGATGGCGCGCATGCTGGAGTTGGGCCATCGCACGCCGTTGCAGCCCAACGCCAAGCTGCCGGAAGAGATCGTGCTGGGTCTCAATCGCGAAAACAGCTGCGCGATGCCGGCTCAATTCAACGAATACGCCGGCGCCCATCCCAAGGAAGGCATGCCCCTGGCCGTCACCGGCCTGACCGACCAGCAATACCAGACCCTGCAACGCTGGCTGGCCGCAGGCGCCCCCATCGATCAGCAGGCCCTGGCCCCGAGTGCCGCCGAAGCCTTGCAGGTGGTGCAATGGGAAAACCTGCTCAACGCCCCTGGCGCCCGGGAAAGCCTGGTGGGCCGCTGGTTGTTCGAGCACTGGTTCCTGGCGCACATCTATTTCAAGGACGGCGAGCCGGGGCATTTCTTCCAGTGGGTCCGTTCGCGCACGCCCACCGGCCAGCCGATCGACCTGATCAATACCCGCCGTCCGAATGATGACCCTGGCACCCGCGTCTATTACCGGCTCTGGCCGGTGCAAGGGGTGATCGTGCACAAGACCCATATTACCTACGGCTTGAGCGCGGCGAAGATGGGGCGCATCAAGAGCCTGTTCTACAGCGGCAAATGGCAGGTGACCGCGTTGCCGGGCTACGGTCCGGAGCGCCGGGCCAATCCATTTTCCACCTTCGAAGCGATCCCGGCCCAGGCTCGCTACCAGTTCATGCTCGATAACGCCGAGTATTTTGTGCGCACCTTCATTCGCGGGCCGGTGTGCCGGGGCCAGATTGCCACGGACGTGATCCGCGACAATTTCTGGGCGCTGTTCCAGGCCCCCGAACATGACCTGTACATTACAGATCCGAACTACCGCGGCCAGGCCACGCCGCTGCTGGCAATGCCGGGGCAGAACGACGACGTGGGCAGCGTCCTCAGCTTGTGGCTCGACTACCGGGACAAGCGCAACGAGTACGAAGCCTTGCGCCGCGACGTCTATGCCGATGCGCCGGCGCCGAGTTGGTCGACGCTGTGGGCCGGGAATGACAATGCATTGTTGAGCATTTTCCGGCACTTCGACAGTGCCTCGGTCAACAAGGGCTTGATCGGCGAAGTGCCGCAGACGATGTGGCTGTTCGACTTCCC
The DNA here is from genome assembly GCF_900114515.1 of Pseudomonas sp. NFACC46-3. Taxonomy (NCBI): domain Bacteria; kingdom Pseudomonadati; phylum Pseudomonadota; class Gammaproteobacteria; order Pseudomonadales; family Pseudomonadaceae; genus Pseudomonas; species Pseudomonas sp. NFACC46-3. The sequence continues at coordinate 648,262 of NZ_FOTH01000001.1, read as the reverse complement.
GTTGCTGGAGCGCACCTATTACCAATTGGCGGTGAACTTCGATGTATTCGGCAACGTGTCCCACCAGGCCCAGACCCGGCTGTATTTCGATCTGATCCGCAACGGTGCGGAGCAGAACTTCCTGCGCCTGATGCCGGCCGACTCCCGGGAAGGCTATCTTGACGACTGGTACCAGGCCGGCGGCAAATTCAAGATGTGGCTCGATTACGAGGCCATCGACGATGACAAACCGACCGCCCTCAAGCTTGATGAGCGCGACCCCAAGGGCGATTTCACCCAGCAACTGCTGGCCCGGTACGGCGAGCTGAATGCCCGCCCCGATCCGATCAACCGCTGCGACGGCGCCTACTGCTCGCGCCCGAACATCGACCCGGCGCTGCAAAACGCCGAACAGGCCCTCAGTCGGCTGGTGTCGCGCCCTGCGGCGGGGCTCAAGGTGATCGACCAACTGCCGGAAGCGACTCTGCTGCGCGTCGAAACCGCCAGTGGTCATCGTGAAGTCTACAGCCTGCTGCGCAACCGAGCCCACAGCAACGTGGCGTTCCTGCTGGGCGAGGAGGCGCGATACCAGCCGGGGCTGGACACACTCACGGTCTACCCGGGCGTGCTCAGCAGCTATCCGAACTTCATGTTCAACATTCCGGCCGGGCAAGTGCCGGCATTCGTCGAGGCCATGCAAGGCGCCCAGGATGCACCGGCGTTCGAGCGGATTGTCGAGCGCTGGGGCATTCGTCGCAGCCACCCGCAGTTCTGGTACTACTTCCACGACCTGAGCCAGTACATCCAGGAGACGGAGCCCCTGGAAAGCGGCGTGTTGGACATGAATCGCTACCAGAACCTCTGATCGACAGCTCGGGCGGCAAACTCCGTGCCGCCGGACGCTTTCCTGACAAAAATACTGGGACTTTGTCCGGCGCGATGATTGGCGTAAACTGCCGGCAAGCCTGCGAGGAGTTTCCATGACCGCCATTACCATTACCGATGCCGCCCACGATTACCTGGCCGACCTGCTGTCCAAGCAGAACACCCCAGGTATCGGGATCCGCATCTTTATCACCCAGCCCGGCACCCAGTACGCTGAGACGTGCATTGCCTACTGCAAGCCGGGGGAAGAAAAACCCGAAGACACCGCTCTGGGGCTCAAGAGCTTCACCGCGTACATCGACTCGTTCAGCGAAGCCTTCCTGGACGATGCGGTGGTCGACTACGCCACTGACCGCATGGGTGGCCAACTGACCATCAAGGCGCCAAACGCCAAGGTGCCGATGGTCAATGCCGACAGCCCGGTCAACGAGCGCATCAATTACTATCTGCAAACCGAAATCAACCCGGGGCTGGCCAGCCACGGCGGCCAGGTTTCGCTGATCGACGTGGTGGAAGACGGCATCGCCGTGCTCCAGTTCGGCGGCGGCTGCCAGGGCTGCGGCCAGGCTGACGTCACCTTGAAGGAAGGCATCGAGCGCACCTTGCTTGAGCGTATTCCGGAGCTCAAGGGCGTACGCGACGTGACCGACCATACCCAGAAAGAAAACGCCTACTACTGATAGGTGTTCGCTGTGGCGAGGGAGCTTGCTCCCGCTCGATTGCGAAGCAATCGCAAGGCAACCGATGTGCTCTTCGTGATGGGCACATGAGTTGCAGGGGGACCGCTTCGCGGTCCAGCGGGAGCAAGCTCCCTCGCCACAATAGTTTCAGTCGTCAGCCTGGACCCACAGGGGACTCGGGTTGGCTCCAGCCGGTTGCGTCAAGGGCGGTAGAGATGCGCATGCCCGGCACGGTACAGCGATGATTCGCTGAACACGTCATTGCCCAGCACACGCCCCACCAGGATCAGCGCCGTTCGGCGGAAACCCTTGGCCTGCACCTTCTCGGCGATATCTGCCAGTGTACCCAGCACCCAATCCTGATCCGGCCATGTCGCCCGGTGGATCACCGCAATCGGGCAGTCGGCGCCGTAGTGGGGCCGCAGTTCGTCGATGATCTTTTCCAGGTGATTGACCCCCAGGTGAATCGCCATGGTCGCCCCGTGCTGTGCCAGGTTGCCCAGTTCTTCCCCGGCAGGCATCGGGGATTTATCGGCGTAACGGGTGAGGATCAGGCTCTGGGAGATGTCCGGCAAGGTCAGTTCTGCACCCAGCAAAGCAGCACAGGCTGAGGTCGCGGTCACGCCCGGGATGATTTCGAAAGGGATGCCCAGTTCCCGCAGGCAACGAATCTGCTCGCCAATGGCGCCATACAGGCTTGGGTCGCCGGAATGCACCCGGGCCACGTCCTGGCCATTGAGATGGGCGCTCTTGATCAATTCGATGATCTGTTCCAGATGCAGCTGGGCGCTGTTGATCACCCGTTCGGCACAATGGCCTTCAAGGACGGCGGTTGGTACCAGGGAACCGGCGTAGATGATCACCGCGCAGTGGCGGATCAGTCGCTGGCCTTTGACGGTAATGAGATCCGGGTCGCCGGGGCCGGCGCCGATGAAGTAAACGGTCATGACCGGCTCCTGTGAAAGGTGGGTGAGCGTCGCCCAGATGAAGATCGCTCATGATCCTGGGCGCCGATTATCGGGATTTACGCCACGACCGCCAATGCCAACGTGCTCTTGGGCCCTTTTTGGCGAGTAATCAGCAGCGTCGCGGGCGTCGTGCCCAATTGGTCGGCCAAGGCCAGGGCGGCGCTTTCGGCGATGCCGTAGCAACCGGTTCGTTGGAAGGCGATCTCGGAGCGGTGACTGAGCCGCTGCTCGTAGCCGGCCAACTGTTCGACACTGAAGCAGGTCAGCGGCAGGGCCAGTTGCCCGGCCAGATCCAGCAGTCCTGGTTCGTCACGCTTGAGGTCGATACTGGCCAGGGCCCGTACCCGATGAAGTTCGATGCCGTGGGCCTGCAGCGTTTCGTCGAGCAAGGCCCGCAGCGTGCTGGCCGGGCAACCGCGTTGGCAGCCAAGGCCGACCACCAGTATCGGCCCGTTGCTCATGCGTCGTGGCGGGCTTGGCCGTCACGGCGAAACAGCCATGTGCTGATCAGGCCCAGGGCCAGCCAGAACGCGACGTTGGTCACTTGCGAGGCGATCTTGAATTGCGTTTCAAGCGCTTCGGGCGCCAGCATCGAGTGGACTTCAGGCTGCGGTGCACCGATGACATGGGGCACCAGCAACGTCGCCACGCCCAGCAACTTGAGCAGCCAATGCTTGCCGAAGGCGATCAGGGCGATGCCCACCGCCGTGGACGCCGCGGTGCCGATCCACCACATCTGCCGTTGGGCCAGGTCGGCCGCTGCGGTACCAGGCAGTTCCGGCGGCAGGCCAAGCGTCGGCGCCAAGACGAAAGTGGCATAACCGGCCAGGCCCCAGAGCAGGCCTTGGGACGTGCGAGTCGGCGCACGCAAGGTGTACAGGCCCGCCAGCATCAGGGCAAAACCCACGGCGACCACCAGGTTGCCGCCAGTGGTGGACAGCACGCGCTGCCAACCGTCTTCCGGCTCCCAGGCCTCGGCATCATGGGTATGAGCCGCCCCGTCGGCGTGTTCATGGACCTCGGTCGCCGGGGCCTTCTCGAAGGTTTCCGCCTGGAGAATCAGCGGCGATACCCAGAAACTTTGCAGCAGGGTCAGCAGCAGGGCGGCCAGCAAGCCGCTGAAACCAGCGGTCTGCGCGATACGCTTGATCATGGCGTCAGGTCTCAATGGCAAGGGAATGCGGCGCTGTGACGGGTATCGTGGGCGGCGTTGTGGACCGCTTCGATGTGAGAGAACCCGGCAAAATAGACCAGGCTCGCACCCAGGATCGAAGCGAAGATCGCGGCGCTCAGGCGTTGGCTCAGGGTGGTGGTGCTACTGGCGGTGCGGGCGGTGCTGCTGATGGTCGACATGGCGCTTCCCTCTGTTCTTGTTCAGTGGGTGATTCGAGCGCAATGAAACCCCAGGCGAAGGCCCGCCAGGATTCGAACAGCGCCCGCCCACCGCGGGTTGTTGGTGCATGAGTCATGGGCCGGTCTCCGGGCTCGCGAGGGGCGGGGCTTGCGCCTGGCCTGCAAGCGTCACCTTCCCATGTCCTGGGACACAGTGGTTCAGACGCTTCGCTCGCTTACCGTTGCGGGGGCAGCACCGGACTGACGTGGCCTTGGAGTAAAGCGCACGATTCACCGGTTTCCCGTTTCACCCTGTGAAGGGCACCCGTAACTAGGCGCACAGGAGAGCATGGGGAGGGGCGGGGCGTCAATGTACAAGGGCCGACGAGCGGGCTGTTGTGGCGAGGGAGCTTGCTCCCGCTGGGCAGCGCAGCGGCCCCCGGCTCTTTACGGTCGCTGCGCAACCGAGCGGGAGCAAGCTCCCTCGCCACAACAGCATCCTGCATCTTACTTGCGGAGATTGACCCGCCCCCACACCCTGCGTAGCCTTGCGCCTTCGAGGTTCTTCGGCACGTGCCGGAGCTAAGAAGGGAACGCGGTCCAAGCCGCGGCTGCCCCCGCAACTGTGAACGGTGCTGTTTCTGCAAGGCCACTGTGCATGCCCTTATTTAAACGGGCGCACGGGAAGGCGCAGCAATTGCCAGTCGAAAGATTGGCCCGCCGTCAGCCAGGAGACCTGCCTCGACACAGATTCTCACTACAACCGGGCGGGGTGATCCGGTGGCGAAATCTTCCGCGCGCGCCTGTGCCAGCGGTTGTCGTCCCGTTTGCCCGCCACCTTGCCAAAGGGCATCCGATGAAAACACTGGCCAAACTCCCCGTCACCATCGTCACCGGCTTCCTCGGCTCGGGTAAGACCACCTTGCTGCGTCACATGCTCGACAACGCCCAGGGCCGGCGCATCGCCGTGATCGTCAACGAGTTCGGCGAACTGGGCATCGACGGCGAGATCCTCAAGCAGTGCTCCATCGGCTGTACCGAAGAAGAAGCCAACGGCCGCGTCTATGAACTGGCCAACGGCTGCCTGTGCTGCACGGTGCAGGAAGAATTCTTCCCGGTGATGCGCGAACTGGTGGCCCGGCGTGGCGACCTCGACCATATCCTCATCGAAACCTCCGGCCTGGCCTTGCCCAAGCCGCTGGTCCAGGCCTTCCAATGGCCGGAAATCCGCAGCGCCTGCACCGTCGACGCAGTGATCACCGTGGTCGACAGTCCGGCCGTGGCCGCGGGTACCTTCGCGGCCTTCCCGGACCAGGTCGATGCCATGCGCAAACTCGACCCGAACCTGGACCACGAATCGCCGCTGCACGAACTGTTCGCCGACCAGCTGGCGAGCGCCGACCTGGTGATCCTCAACAAGGCTGACCTGATCAGCCCTGAAGACCTGGCCAAGGTTCGCCTGGAAGTCGCCGAAGAGCTGCCGCCGGCGGTCAAGGTCATCGAAGCCAGCAGCGGTCGCCTGCCGCTGGACGTACTGATCGGCCTGGGCGCCGGTTCCGAAGAACACATCGACGGCCGCCACAGCCATCACGATCACCACCATGACGGCGACGATGACGACCACGATCATGATGCCTTCGATTCTATCTCCATCGAGCTGCCCCAGGCCGACGAAAGCCTGTTGCTCGACGCGCTGACGCAACTGGTGGTCCAGCACGGCGTACTGCGGGTCAAGGGTTTCGCGGCGATCCCGAACAAGCCGATGCGCCTTCTGATCCAGGGCGTCGGGACGCGTTTCGACAAGCATTTCGACCGCCAATGGGGCGCTGAGGAAGCGCGGGTCACCCGCCTGGTGCTGATCGGCCAGGCGCTCGACGCCGCGCTGCTCGAAGCGCAGTTGCGCGCCGCCCTCGGCGCCTAAGCCATGCACCTGCTCAGGACCCAGCCCGGCGGTTTCGTGTCGGATGACAACATTGCCGACCTGGGGCAAACCCCCGCCGAGCTGGTGATCCTGTGCAGCGGCGATTCCAGCCTGGCGCTGCTGGCCGAAGCGGCAAAGCAGTTGCCGGGCGATTATCCGCAGTTTCGCCTCGCCAACCCGATGCAGGTGCAGAACCATGCCTCGGTGGATCTGTATTTCGAAGACGTGCTGCGCCACGCCAAGGTCATCCTGTTGTCGCTGCACGGCGGCATCGGCTATTGGCGCTACGGCATCGAGCGCCTGATGGAACTGGCCGGGCGGGGGGTGAAGCTGATCCTGGTGCCGGGGGATGATCGTCCGGACCCGGAACTCAGCGACCTGAGCAACGTGCCCTTCGAGGACCGCGATCGGCTCTGGCAGTTCTTGCGCCAGGGCGGGCTGGGCAATGCCCTGGACCTGTTTCACAACCTGGGCAGCCAATGGTTCGGCCGCGATTATCCGTGGGCCGAACCGCAAGTCCTGCCACGCACGGCCATCTATCACCCGGCGAAAACCAACGCCAGCCTCGACGATTGGCAAGCCGACTGGCAGGCCGGACAACCGGTGGCGGCGGTGCTGTTTTATCGCTCCCACTTGCAAGCGGCGAACACCGCGTTCATCGACGTGTTTTGTCAGCGCCTGCAAGCGGCGGGGCTCAATCCGTTGCCGATTGCCGTGGCGAGCCTCAAGGAGCCCGGTTGCCTGGCGCTGGTCGAAGACTGGCTGGACGCGGTGGAGGCCGGGGTGATCCTCAATACCACCGGCTTCGCCCAATCCAGCCCGGAAGCGCCGCACCTGCGACCGTTCCGTCGCAACATTGCGGTGATCCAGGCGATCTGCGCCCAGGACAACGAACCGGGCTGGCGCGCCAGCGAGCAGGGCCTGGGTCCGCGAGACCTGGCGATGCACATTGCCTTGCCGGAGCTGGACGGGCGGATCATCAGCCGCCCGATCAGCTTCAAGGACCTGGCCTGGCGCAGCGAGCGCAGCCAGAGCGACGTGGTCTGTTATCGGGCTGTGCCTGAACGCATGGATTTTGTCGCCGAGCTGGCGCGGCGCTGGACAACATTGGCGCGTTTGCCCAACGCAGAAAAACGTGTGGCGTTGATCCTCGCCAACTACCCGACCCGGGATGGGCGCATCGGCAATGGCGTCGGCCTGGACACCCCGGCAGCGGCGTTGAATATCCTGCGGGCCATGCAGGCCGAGGGGTATCCGCTGCCACCTGATTTGCCTGGGAGCGGTACCGCGTTGATCCAGCAGTTGCTCGGTGGTGTCAGCAACGACCTGGACAGCCTCGACCTGCGGCCATGTCACCAGAGCCTGGCCCTCGATGCCTATCAGGCCATGTTCGACGCGCTGCCCGAGGCCAATCGCCAAGCGGTGCTGGAGCGTTGGGGTACGCCCGAGAACGATCCGATGTTCCGTGACGGCCGCCTGATGGTCGCCGGCCTGCGCCTGGGCCTGACGTTCGTCGGTATCCAGCCGGCCCGGGGTTATCAGGTCGATCCGAGCGCGGTGTACCACGACCCGGACCTGGTGCCGCCCCACGGTTACCTGGCGTTTTATTTCTGGCTGCGTCACACCTACGGCGTCCACGGAGTGATTCACGTCGGCAAGCACGGCAACCTTGAGTGGCTGCCGGGCAAGGGCGTCGGGCTCTCGGATAGTTGCTGGCCGGACGCGCTGCTGGGGCCGCTACCGAACATCTATCCGTTCATCGTCAACGACCCGGGTGAGGGCGCCCAGGCCAAGCGTCGCACCCAGGCGGTAATCATCGACCACTTGATGCCGCCCCTGACCCGGGCCGAAACCTACGGACCGCTGCGCAACCTCGAGTTGTTGGCCGACGAATACTACGAGGCGCAATTGCTCGATCCGCGCCGTGCCCGGGAACTGCAACGGGACATCCTCAACCTGGTGCGCGAGACGCACATCGACCGCGAACTGCAACTCGATGCCGGGCTCGACAGCGACGCCGATGCGGCGATCTGGCTGCCACGCCTGGACACTTACCTGTGCGACTTGAAGGAGTCGCAGATCCGCGACGGCCTGCATATTTTTGGCGAGTCGCCCAGCGGACGGCTGCGCATCGACACCTTGCTGGCGTTGCTGCGCATTCCCCGGGGCGACGGCAAGGGCGCGCAGTCGAGTCTGTTGCGGGCGCTGGCCAAGGCGTTCGGGCTGGGTTTCGATCCGCTGGATTGTGCCTTGGCCGAGCCCTGGACCGGCGAGTGTCCCGAGGCGTTGCGCCGGGTCAGCGCCGAGCCTTGGCGCACCGCCGGCGATACGCGCGAGCGCCTGGAATTGTTCGCCGCGCAGTTGATCGAGCAAGCACTGGACGGTGGGGTCGAGCAGCTCAATGCGCCGGGCTGGGAGACGGTGGCCAGCATCATCGAAAACCTGCGCTCCGTCGTGGCCCCGCGCCTGGACGCCTGCGGTCCGGCGGAAATCCGTGGCCTGCTCGATGCCTTGAACGGGCGCTTCGTGCCCGCCGGCCCCAGCGGTGCGCCGAGTCGCGGGCGTCTGGACGTACTGCCCACCGGACGCAATTTCTTCTCGGTGGACGTGCGCAACCTGCCCACCACCACGGCGTGGCGCATCGGTTTCCAATCAGCGAACCTGATCCTTGAACGGCACCTGCAGGACCATGGCGATCACCTGCGCCAGCTCGGCCTGTCGGTGTGGGGCACCGCCACCATGCGCACCGGTGGCGATGATATTGCCCAGGCCATGGCGCTGATGGGCGTGCGTCCGGTGTGGGCCACGGGCAGCCAGCGGGTCGATGATTTCGAGATCCTGCCGTTGAGCCTGCTGGACCGACCACGGGTCGATGTCACGCTGCGGGTCTCCGGGTTCTTCCGCGATGCTTTTGCCAACCTGATCCGCTTGTTCGATGCGGCGGTGCAGGCCGTCGCCGCGCTGGATGAACCGGACGACATGAACCCTCTGGCGGCCAAGGTCCGTGGTGAACGCGAAGCCTTGTTGGCGTCGGGCCTGGAGCCGGAAGCGGCGGCGCGCCAGGCTGGCTGGCGGATCTTCGGCGCCAAGCCCGGGGCCTATGGCGCGGGCGTGCAGGGCGCGATTGATGGGCGCTTGTGGCAGAGCCGCGAGGATCTGGCCGAGGTATACCTGAACTGGGGCGGTTACGCCTACGGCGCCAGCGATGAAGGCACTGCCGCCCGGGGGCAGTTCTCCCGACGTCTGAGCCAGGTGCAAGCGGTGTTGCAGAACCAGGACAACCGCGAGCATGACCTGCTCGATTCCAATGATTACTACCAGTTCCAGGGCGGCATGCTGGCGGCGGTCGAGACTCTCGGTGGAGTCGCGGCGGCCAGTTACCATGGCGACCACAGCCAGCCAGACTTGCCCAAGATCCGCACCCTGAAAGAAGAGCTCAACCGCGTCATCCGTTCCCGCGCAGCGAATCCGAAGTGGATCGACGGTGTGAAGCGTCACGGCTATAAAGGCGCGTTCGAACTGGCGGCGACGGTGGACAACCTGTTCGCCTTCGACGCCACCACCCGGTTGATCGACGATCACCAGTACGCCTTGCTGGCCGATGCCTACCTGCTCGACCCGGACACCCGGGATTTCGTCCGCCAGCACAACCCCGACGCCCTGCGGGACATGACCGAGCGCATGCTCGAAGCGCAGCAGCGGGGGATGTGGCAGGCGCCGGGGGAGTACCGCGAGGCGTTGGAGAATTTGTTGTTGGACATTGAAGAGGATGGTTGAAATGAGGACAACAGGCGCGCACTTGTGGCGAGGGAGCTTGCTCCCGCTCGGCTGCGCAGCAGTCGTCGTTCTGGAAGGGCACTGGGACCTCAGGTTCTGGGGGCCGCTTCGCGCCCCAGCGGGAGCAAGCTCCCTCGCCACAGGGGAACCTCGCACATTCATGAGACCTTCAGCATGACTCACACTCCCCATTTCCCACTCTCCGCCGTGGTCGGCGCCGATGACCTGAAACTGGCCTTGTGCCTGGCCGCGATCGATCCGAAAATCGGCGGTGTGCTGATTGAAGGCCCGCGGGGCATGGCCAAGTCCACCTTGGCCCGGGGCCTGGCGGACCTGCTGGCCAGCGGTCAGTTCGTCACCTTGCCCCTCGGTGCTACCGAAGAGCGGCTGGTGGGCACCCTGGATCTGGACGCAGCGCTGGGGGAAGGGCGCGCGCAGTTTTCTCCCGGCGTGTTGGCCAAGGCCGACGGTGGTGTGCTGTACGTCGATGAAGTGAACCTGCTGCCTGATCATCTGGTGGACCTGCTGTTGGACGTGGCCGCCAGCGGCACCAACCTGATCGAGCGCGACGGCATTTCCCATCGGCATCCGGCGCGCTTTGTGCTGATCGGCACCATGAACCCGGAAGAAGGCGAACTGCGCCCGCAGTTGCTCGATCGGTTCGGTTTGAACGTGGCCCTCGACGGTCATACCGCGCCGACTGAGCGCGGGCAGATCATTCGCCGGCGGTTGGATTTCGACAGTGATCCGGCGGCGTTCTGTGCGCAGTGGGAGAGCGCCCAACAGCAGTTGCGTGAACGCTGCCAGCAGGCGCGCAACCGGTTGGCCGGGATCGCGCTGGATGATGCCGCACTGGCGCAGATCACCGAGCGCTGCTTTGCCGCCGGTGTCGATGGCTTGCGCGCCGACCTGGTCTGGCTGCGGGCGGCCCGGGCCCATGCCGCCTGGCGCGGGGCCGATGCCATCGCGGATGAAGACATCGATGCGGTCGCCGAGTTTGCCTTGCGGCACCGGCGGCGCGGGCATTCGGCACCGGCACCGTCCCAGGCGCCGACCGGCGCGGAAAAAACTGCTGAACCCAACGAAGGCCAAGGCCAGTGGGGTGATCTGCCGGCCCGGGCATTGCCGACCGGTGCCCGGCGTGACGTGCCGAGCTGGCCAAAAAAGCCCTAGGCATTCGCCCTCGTTCAACGGCGGGGGCGAATGCCAGACCCCGTGCAGGACAGTTGGAGCAAGGACGCCAGGGCCGCAGCAAAGCCGCGGCCAGCGGTGCGGTGAACTGGCCGGGGACGTTGCTCCATGGCCGACCGCGCCTGCGTGAGGACCTGCGCTGGCACGGTCGTCATCGGTCGCCCCATGAGCTGTGGCTGGTCATCGTCGATGCGTCGGCTTCGACCCGGCGTCATCGCGCCTTGAGTGACGGCAAGGGCCTGCTGGCGCAGTTGTTCGACGACGCCTACCGACAACGCGCGCGCTTGGCGCTGTTGACGGCCAGCGGCACGCTCCCCAATTGGCAGGTGCAAGGGCTCAAGGCCTCGGCGGGCCTGCGCGCCTGGCTCGATGGGTTGGGTGCCGGTGGCGGAACGCCGTTGCTGGCGGCGCTGAACGAGGCCGGGCGCTGGCTGGTGGCGCGCCGCAAGCGCTACCCGGCGGAGCAGCAACGGGTGTTGGTGATGACCGACGGACGAGTCAAGGAGGGGCTTTCACCGCCGCTTCTCGATTGCCCATGCCTGTTGATCGACATCGAGAGAGGCCCGATTCGCCTGGGCCGGGCCCGGCAGTTGGCGGGGCAGTTGCAGGCTGAGTATTGGCATATTGATGAAGAGTCACCTGGCTGAGGTAAGCATTGATTGCTGCACTATGCTCAGGCAGCCCCTCACAGGAGTGAACCATGCGCGTACTCGTCACCAACGCCCAGGACGATTTTCGGGTCAAGGCCTATGCCGGCACCAACGGCGTACTGCTCGCCATGGACCTGGCCGAACCCCGGCGCAAGGGCTTGCTGGGCTTTGCCATCGAGAAGCAGCAGGGCGACAAACCCTGGTTGTTCCTGTTCAACAGCCTGACCTTCCCCGACAAGGCCCACACCTTTCCCCAGTTCCACGCCACCCCCAGCGACAAGGCGCCGTTGCAGAAATTTCGCTGGGCCGACTACGCCGTCAACCCCGGTGTGACGATCCACTACCGTGTGCACCTGGCTTATGGCAGTCCCGACGCGCCACAGCTGGGGGAATCCCTGGCCGTCACGGTCACCAGCGACGACGGTCAGCCAATCAACCAGCGAGTGATCTTCAATCGGGCCGTGGCCGCCAGCCAGGCGTTCCAGCGCAAGTTTCCCGACGTGGACGCTTTGATTAGCGCCAACAAAAACCTGTCCATCGATGACTGGCCCGATGCCCCGCGCCGTTGGTTGGAAAATGGCTTGCTGGGGCGCTTGACCGGTTTCATCGACCGGGCGCTGGATGCCAACTGGGCCCTGGACGTCGCCATCTATGAATACGAATTGCCGGTGATCGTCGACGCGGTCAACGCCGCTCACGCGCGCGGCGCACAAGTTCGCGTGCTTTACCACGCCGAGCCAGGCGACGACACCACGCTGCGCAACGAAGCCAACCTGGAAAAATTGCCGGCGGCCAACAAGCGTGGGCGGGTCACCCATAACATTTTCCACGACAAGTTCATTGTGTTGAGCAAGGTCGATGGCGGCGGTGCGTTACAACCGGAGGCGGTGTTGTGCGGCAGTACCAACTTCACCGCCAACGGCGTCTACCGCCAGGCCAATGTGGTCCATGTGCTGGACGATCCGCGGGTGAGCGACAGCTATCGCCAGGTGTTCGAACAGATCTGGGCCGTACCGCAGGACGTCGGGACCACCCGTGAGTGGATCAATCAGAACAATCCCATGGTCCCGGAGGAACAGTTGTTCATCGGTTTTTCGCCACGCACAGGAGAGGGCGATCTGGACCGCTTCGTCGACATCATCAACGCGGCCCGAAAGGACCTGTTGTTCGTCACCGCATTCGTCTTGCCCGACCGGATTCTTGACGCCGTGCTCGGCCAACCCAATGACGACGTGCTGCGCTACGGCCTGCAAAACACCAAGAGCCGCATCACCGGCTTCCATGCCGACCGCACCGCTGAATTCGCCGCCACCGCACTGCTCAACACCGGCCTGGAAGGCTGGCTCAAGGAAAACATGAAAGGCCAGAAGGGCAACCTGCTGGTGCACACCAAGGCCATCGTCACCGACTTCACCAGCGACACGCCGACCATCATCAGCGGCAGCCACAACCTCAGCGCTGCCGCCAGCAGCGGCAACGACGAGAACTACCTGATCATCCAGGGCGACACCGACCTGGCCGACCGCTACGGATTGGAATTGCTGCGTTTCTATGAGCATTACCGCTTTCGCTACTTTGCGAAAAAACTCGCCCTCAAGCAGGTCAAGCCACTGGCGGTGGATGACAGCTGGAGTGATGACTATTACCGCGAGGGGGATTTGCGGATGTTGTCCAGGGTGAGGTTTTGCGGGCGCTGAGCAGTGGTAAGGGTGTTTTAGAGTGCTATTTTTGCGCTATTAAGAGTACTCAAGGGTTTATTCCATGACACATATCGTGCTTTCCCGAGTCGTTGCCAGCATTTCTGAGCTCAAGAAAAACCCAATGGGCACCGTTGCTGCCGGTGAAGGGTTATCTGTAGCCATCCTCAACCGAAACGAGCCTGTTTTCTATTGCGTCCCTGCCAGGGAATATGAAGCGGTGATGGACCGGCTTGAGGACATGGAGTTGGCTGCTCTTTGCCGCGAGCGTGAAAACGATCCAACGATCAAGGTTTCTCTCGATGACCTATGAGTTGGAGCGTTTGTGGAATTCTTTCCAGTGCTAGCATAGAGCCATCTATCAGCCTGGAAGCTGCCATGAACCTCTGTCACGGAACGTCCGCTTTACTTCGCACCTGTGTCGCGATCCTGTTGTTGGTCCTGGGCACTTCGGCCCTTGCCGCCAATCAACCTTGTTCCGGGCGCAAGGGCGGGATCGCCGGGTGTGATGGCGATACCTTCCTCTGCAACGACGGCTCGATCAGTGCTTCGAAGAAGTCCTGTTCCGCTGTGCTGGGGCTTCGGAACGAGGCCCGGCCGCAGTCGTTGCTCAAGTCCGCCGACGGTTGCCAGTGCGGCAGTGGCAATTACTGTGTCGGCCCCCGGGGCGGGGTCTATTGCCTCACACCTGGCGGCAGCAAGAGCTACAAGCGCAAATAGCCCAGGTACACCGCCGAACAATGGTGGGAGCAAGCTCGCTCCCACAGGGTATCCATTTACAACTCCAGCGTGGCTCCGTTTCGGTGCGCCGGGTACCCGGTTTGGGGCCTTGTTACCCGTGCCTCGTAGCCAACGGTAGCAACACCCTTCGAATGCGGACGCTGCTGCCCGCAGGTCTGTTTTTCCCATCTCCCTGATTTCCCTGACTTTCCATTTTTCTCACCCATCCGCTCCAAGCCTGTGGCACACTTTCTGCTGTCTATTCCGTTGTTACATACCATATTCCGGTATAGCGGAATAAACTCAATCTGGAGTGCTTGCCATGCAACGCCGACCTTCCTTGTTCAAAGCGTGTGTTTTTCTCTTCGCGGCCACGACGGCTGCACTGGGTGTCGCCCAGGCGGCCGACAGCAAGCTGGATAGCGTGCTGCAGCGGGGGAAATTGATCGTGGGCACGGGCAGTACCAATGCGCCGTGGCACTTCCAGGGAGCGGATGGCAAGTTGCAGGGCTTTGATATCGATATCGCGCGGATGGTCGCCAAAGGCCTGTTCAACGACCCGGAGAAGGTCGAGTTCGTGGTGCAGTCTTCCGATGCGCGCATCCCCAACCTGTTGACCGACAAAGTCGACATGAGCTGCCAGTTCATCACCGTCACTGCCAGTCGCGCCCAGCAAGTGGCGTTCACCCTGCCGTACTACCGCGAAGGCGTGGGCCTGCTGCTGCCGGCCAACAGCAAGTACAAGGAAATCGAAGACCTCAAGGCAGCGGGCGATGACGTCACCGTGGCGGTGCTGCAGAACGTCTACGCCGAAGAGTTGGTGCACCAGGCGCTGCCCAAGGCCAAGGTCGACCAGTACGACAGCGTCGACCTGATGTACCAGGCAGTGAACTCCGGCCGCGCCGATGCCGCCGCCACCGACCAGTCCTCGGTCAAATACCTGATGGTGCAGAACCCCGGCCGTTATCGCAGCCCGGCCTACGCCTGGAGCCCACAGACCTACGCCTGCGCGGTCAAGCGCGGCGACCAGGACTGGCTGAACTTCGTCAACACAACCTTGCATGAAGCCATGACCGGCGTGGAATTCCCTACCTATGCGGCGTCGTTCAAGCAGTGGTTCGGCGTCGAGCTGCCGTCGCCAGCGATCGGTTTCCCCGTTGAATTCAAATGACCCTGTGAGCCCGGGGCGCCCCTTGCGGGCGCTTCGTCGAAGGTACTGCCGACCATGAATTATCAGTTGAACTTTGCCGCCGTCTGGCGCGATTTCGACACCCTGCTGGCGGGGCTCGGCCTGGGGCTTTCCCTGGCGCTGGTGTCGATCGCCATCGGTTGCGTGATCGGCCTGGCGATGGCGTTCGCGCTGCTGAGCAAGCATCGGGTCTTGCGGGTGCTGGCGTCGGTGTATGTCACGGTGATCCGCAATACGCCGATCCTGGTGTTGATCCTGCTGATCTACTTTGCCTTGCCGAGCCTGGGCATCCGCCTGGACAAGCTGCCGTCGTTCGTCATCACCCTCTCGCTGTACGCCGGGGCCTACCTGACCGAAGTGTTTCGCGGCGGACTGTTGAGCATTCACAAGGGACAGCGTGAAGCGGGGCTGGCCATCGGCCTTGGCGAGTGGCAGGTGAAAGCCTACGTCACCGTGCCGGTGATGCTGCGCAACGTGTTGCCGGCCTTGTCGAACAACTTCATTTCGCTGTTCAAGGACACCTCCCTGGCGGCGGCGATTGCCGTGCCGGAGCTGACCTATTACGCCCGCAAGATCAACGTGGAGAGCTACCGGGTGATCGAAACCTGGCTGGTGACCACGGCCCTGTATGTCGCGGCCTGTTACCTCATTGCCATGGTGCTGCGGTATTTCGAGCAACGCCTGGCGATTCGCCGTTAGGAGTCTCCCATGTACGAATCACCCAGTTGGTTGCATGAGTTATGGGTCGCCCGGGACACCCTGTGGGCCGGTTTCCTGACCAGTGTGCAGTGTTCGCTGTTGGCGATTGTGTTGGGCACGCTGATCGGTCTGGTGGCCGGCCTGGTGCTGACCTATGGCCGGACCTGGATGCGCGCGCCGTTTCGCTTCTACGTCGACCTGATCCGCGGCACGCCGGTGTTCGTGCTGGTGCTGGCCTGCTTCTACATGGCCCCGGCCCTGGGCTGGCAGATCGGCGCGTTCCAGGCCGGCGTGCTGGGCTTGACGCTGTTCTGCGGCTCCCACGTGGCCGAGATCGTGCGCGGGGCCTTGCAGGCCTTGCCCCGTGGGCAGATGGAGGCGAGCCAGGCCATCGGCCTGACGTTCTACCAGTCGCTGGGCTATGTGCTGTTGCCCCAGGCCTTGCGGCAAATCTTGCCGACCTGGGTCAATTCCTCCACCGAGATCGTCAAGGCCTCGACCCTGCTGTCGGTGATCGGCGTCGCCGAATTGCTGCTCAGCACCCAGCAGATCATCGCCCGGACCTTCATGACCCTGGAGTTTTACCTGTTCGCCGGGTTTCTCTTTTTCATCATCAATTACGCCATCGAATTGCTCGGACGGCACATTGAAAAGCGGGTGGCCTTGCCATGACTGATATTTCGACTCCTTCCAACACCCAACCGCTGTTGGACATTCGCGGCCTGCGCAAACAATACGGCCCGCTGGAAGTGCTCAAGGGCGTGGACCTGAGCATGCAGCGCGGCAACGTGGTCACGCTGATCGGCTCCAGCGGTTCGGGCAAGACCACGCTGCTGCGCTGCGTGAACATGCTCGAGGAATTCCAGGGCGGCCAGATCGTGCTCGACGGCGAATCCATCGGCTATGACGACGTTGGCGGCAAGCGTGTGCGCCATCCGGAAAAAGTCATTGCCCGGCACCGTGCGATGACCGGCATGGCCTTCCAGCAATTCAACCTGTTTCCCCATCTGACCGCGTTGCAGAACGTCACCCTGGGCCTGCTCAAAGTGAAAAAGCTGCCCAAGGACGAGGCGGTGGCCCTGGCCGAGAAATGGCTGGAGCGGGTGGGCTTGTTGGAGCGGCGCGATCACTTTCCCGGCCAGTTGTCTGGCGGTCAGCAGCAGCGCGTGGCGATTGCCCGGGCGATTGCGATGAACCCCAGCCTGATGCTGTTCGACGAAGTGACTTCGGCCCTGGACCCGGAGCTGGTCGGCGAGGTGCTGAACGTGATCAAGGGCCTGGCCGAAGACGGCATGACCATGCTGCTGGTGACCCACGAAATGCGCTTTGCCTTCGAGGTCTCCGACAAGATCGTGTTCATGAATCAGGGCCGCATCGAAGAGCAAGGGCCACCGAAGGAATTGTTCGAACGGCCACAGTCGCCACGCCTGGCGGAATTCCTCAAGAACACCCGTTTTTAATTTTATTCAGTAAGGAGAAACACCCATGAGCATTACGCGCTACGGCACCGGCAGCTCCGCAGGCGGCGGTCAGCCACGGCCATTCGCCCGCGCCGTGGAAGCCGATGGCTGGCTGCACGTGTCCGGCCAGGTGCCGGCGGTGAACGGCGAGATCATTGTCGGCGGGATCGTCGAGCAGACCCACCAGACCATGAAGAACCTGATCGCGATTCTCCAAGAGGCCGGTTACGACCTCAAGGACGTGGTGCGCTGCGGCGTGTGGTTGGATGACCCGCGGGATTTCTGGAGTTTCAACAAAGTATTCAGCGAGTACTTCAGCCCGGAACACGCCCCGGCCCGGGCCTGTGTGCAGGCGAGCATGATGGTCGATTGCAAGGTCGAGATCGATTGTGTGGCCTACAAGAAAAAAGGGTGAACAGGATATTCTGGCGAATTCGCTTTTGTGGCGAGGGAGCTTGCTCCCGCTCGGCTGCGCAGCAGTCGCAAGAAATTGGGCCTGCTGCGCAGGCCAGCGGGAGCAAGCTCCCTCGCCACAATAAAGATACATGCGACTATGAGTGAAACTTCAGGAACCGAAGACATGACCGAAGACACCATCAAACGCCGGGCCCGAGGATTGGATAGGGCGTTCGATATCCTCGACTTCCTCAAGGAAATCGGCCAGCCGCTGCGCCCGAACGATATTGCCAGCGGCATCGGCAGCCCCAAGTCCACGGTCTATGAACTGGTGGCGTCGCTGCTGGAGCGGCGCATCCTCGAGCCGGTGGGCAAGGACGGCCATGTCTACCTGGGCCGCCAGCTGTATTTTCTCGGGCAGGCACACCTGCGGCATTTCGACCTGAGCCGCGAGGCTGACCAGGCCTTGCAGGAGATCGTGCGCCAGACCCGGGAAACGGCGCAGATGTGCCTGCTCAACGGGCGCAAATACACCGTCGCGCTGATGAAGGAAGGCGAGCGGCATTTCCGCATTTCATCGGACATCGGTGAAAACGCGCCGATCCCGTGGACGGCGTCCGGGCGCCTGCTGCTGGCGCATTTGAGTGATCAACAGATCGTCGACCTGATCGACCCCGACGACTTCATTTTGCCGGACGGCGAGCGCTTGCCCCTGGAGCAATTCCTCAAGGAAATCCGCCAGGCCGGCCTCGATGGGTTCTTCTCCTTCGACAGCGTCGCGGACACCTTCACCCACTGCTTCGCCGCACCGGTCAAAGACCCCGGCGGCGTGGCCATCGCCACCCTGTGCATCGTCGCCCCACGGGCCGACGCCAAGAATAATTACGCCGACTACCGACGGGTGCTGATCGAAAGCGCCAACAACCTGGCCCGGCGCATCAATGAATAGATAATCGCGGCTGCGAGCGGCCGCGTGCGAGGAGTACGAACATGTCTTCTGTCATTCCCAATGCTGGCGTAGAGAAGGGTGCGGCCACCGTCGGCGCTCATCTGCTCAAGGACGTCAGCCTGCCGGCGTTGGTGCTGCACCGCGCGGCGCTGGAGCACAACATTCGCTGGATGCAAGCGTTCGTCACCGACAGTGGCGCCGAACTGGCACCCCATGGCAAGACCAGCATGACCCCGGCGCTGTTTCGACGCCAGCTCGATGCCGGTGCCTGGGGCCTGACCCTCGCCACCGCCGTGCAGACCCGAGCCGCTTACGCCCACGGCGTTCGTCGAGTGCTGATGGCCAACCAACTGGTGGGCGCGCCAAATATGGCGCTGATCGCCGATCTGCTGGCTGACCCGGCGTTCGAATTCCATTGCATGGTCGACCATCCGGACAACGTCGCGGACCTGGGGGCGTTCTTCGCCTCGCGCGGTATGAAGCTGAACGTGATGATCGAGTACGGCGTGGTCGGTGGTCGGTGTGGCTGCCGGACCGAGGCTGAGGTGTTGGCCCTGGCCGAGGCGATTCGTAGTCAACCGGCGCTGGCGTTGACCGGTATCGAAGGCTACGAAGGGGTGATCCATGGCGACCACGCCATCAGTGGCATCCGCGCATTCGCCGCATCGTTGGTACGGCTGGCGGTGCAGTTGCAGGACAGCGGTGCCTTCGCCATCGACAAACCGATCATCACCGCCTCGGGGTCGGCCTGGTATGACCTGATCGCCGAATCCTTCGAAGCCCAGAATGCCCATGGGCGTTTCCTCAGCGTGCTGCGTCCCGGCAGTTACGTGGCCCATGACCACGGCATCTACAAAGAAGCCCAGTGCTGCGTGCTGGAGCGGCGCAGCGATTTGCACGAAGGCCTGCGCCCGGCGCTGGAAGTCTGGGCCCATGTGCAATCGCTGCCGGAGCCGGGCTTCGCGGTGATCGCCCTGGGCAAGCGCGACGTGGCCTACGACGCCGGATTACCGGTGCCGCTCAAGCGCTACCGGCCCGGATCGGACACGGTGGCGGGTGACGATGTGAGTGGCTGCAAGGTGACGGCGGTGATGGACCAGCATGCGTTCATGAATGTGGCGGCAGGGGTTGAGCTGCGTGTGGGCGACATCATTTCGTTTGGTACTTCACACCCGTGCCTGACGTTCGACAAGTGGCGGGTGGGATGCCTGGTGGATGAGCAATTGCGGGTGGTCGAGAGCATGGAGACTTGTTTCTAAGGCTTGAGATCGAGTCGCGGCTATCGCGAGCAAGCCTGCTCCCACACCGGATTGTTGTGAATACAGAATCTGTGATCTCCCTGTGGTAGCGAGCTCGCGATAGCGGCCTGCCAGACACCGCTGAATTATCAGGATCATCCATGAGCAACCCCAAACCCCGCATCGCGCTGATCGGCGAATGCATGATCGAACTGCAACAACGCGCCGATGGCAGCCTGCTGCAAAGCTTCGGCGGCGATACCCTGAACACCGCGGTGTACCTGGCCCGCGCCTTGGGCGACAGGGGCACGGTGGATTACGTCACGGCCCTGGGCGATGACAGTTTCAGCGATGCCATGTGTGAAAACTGGGCCGCCGAGAACATCGGGCTGCAACGGGTCCAGCGCTTGCCTGGACGCCTGCCGGGTTTGTATTGCATCCAGACTGACGCGGCGGGGGAGCGGCGATTCCTGTACTGGCGCAACGAGGCGGCGGTGCGCGATTGTTTTACCACCCCGGCCGCCGCACCGATCCTGGCCGCATTGCCGGATTACGAGGTGCTGTACTTCAGCGGCGTAACCCTGGCGGTGCTCGGCGAGCAGGGGCGTGGCAAACTCATCGAAACCCTGGTCGAAGCGCGTCGGCGCGGGGCGCTGGTGGTGTTCGACAATAACTTCCGGCCCCGGCTCTGGGCCTCGATCGAAGCGGCGCGGGTGGCGTATCGCAGCGTCTTGCCCTATGTGGAACTGGCGCTGCTGACCGTAGAGGACGAGCAGGCATTGTTCGGTCATGCCGACAGCGAAGCGGTGTTCGCCGCCTATGCGCAGCTTGGCACCCCCGAGGTGGTACTCAAGCGCGGTGCCGAGGCCTGCCTGATTCGTTGCGACGGCCAGTCCTATGAAGTCCCTGCCTTGCGGGTCGAGCGCGTTGTGGACACCACGGCGGCGGGAGACTCCTTCAGTGCTGCGTACCTGGCGAGTCGTTTGCTGGGCGGCAGCCCGGCGGAGGCGGCCGAGGCAGGGCACCTGTTGGCGAGCCGGGTGATCCAGGTACCGGGGGCGTTGATGCCCAAGGACTGACGGCACAAAAGTTGCTTTCCCTGTGGCGAGGGAGCTTGCTCCCGCTGGCCTGCGAAGCAGGCCCAATAAGCGATTGGCGGCTACTGCGCAGCCGAGCGGGAGCAAGCTCCCTCACCACAGGGACGGTGTTCGCAACACACCATCGTTTCAATCCCGGTAGAACACCTGCACCAGGTGATACCCGAACTTGCTCTTGATCGGCCCGTGCACCACCCGCAGCGGTTTCTTGAAAATCACCGCATCGATCACGCCGACCATCTGCCCCGGCCTTACCTCACCCAAATCGCCGCCGCGTTTGCCCGAAGGGCAGGTGGAGTATTTCTTGGCCAGCACATCGAAGGCTTCGCCCTTGGCGATGCGTTGCTTGAGCTGTTCGGCTTCTTCGGCGGTTTTCACCAGGATATGGCGGGCTTGGGCTTTCATTGCTGCGGTGACCTGAACGGTGCGACGGGGCGGCGATTATGCCTCAAGTCAGTTGCCATGGTTGATCATCGTCCGGATCTTGTTGGCCAGCAGATCCAGGGTGAACGGCTTGGCGACCATGTCCATGCCTTGTTCGAGGAACCCCTGGCGTTCGGCGGCTTTCTGCGCGTAACCGGTCATGAACAGCACTTTCAGCCCCGGGCGGTGCTGGCGGGCGATTTCCGCCAGTTGCCGGCCATTCATGCCCGGCAGCCCGACGTCGGTCACCAGCAGGTCGATGCGCTGGTCCGATTCCAGCATGGGCAGGGCCGTCATGGCGTCCCGTGCTTCCAGAGCGGTGTAGCCCAAGGCTTGCAACAGGTCGAGCACCAGCATGCGCACGGCGGGTTCATCCTCCACCAGCAACACGGTCTCCCCGGCGATGGCCGGCGGTACGACGACCGTCTCTGGCGTCTCGGGTGGTTGGGTCGACGAAGCGTGCAAGCGCGGCAGGTACAACTGCACCCGCGTGCCTTGGCCCGGCACACTGTCCAGGTTGAGGTGCCCACCCGACTGCTGGGCAAAGCCGTAGATCATCGACAAGCCCAGGCCGGTGCCTTGGCCGATAGGCTTGGTGGTGAAGAACGGATCGAAAGCCTTGGCCAGCACGGCGGGGGTCATGCCGCTGCCGTTGTCACTGACGGCGATCATCACGTAATCCCCGGCCTTGACCGGCTCCAGGGTGTTGATGTCCGTACCGTCGAGATAGACATTAGCGGTTTCGATGATCAATTCGCCGCCCTCGGGCATGGCATCGCGGGCGTTGATCACCAGGTTGAGCAGGGCGTTTTCCAACTGGCTGGCGTCGGTGTTGACCGGCCACAGCTCGCTGGCCAGTTGCAGCCGCAGCACGATGTGATCGCCGGTGGTACGGCTCAGCAGGTCTTCGAGCGAATGCACCAGGTCATTGGCGTCCAGCGGTTTGCGGTCCAGGGACTGGCGCCGGGAAAAAGCCAGCAGCCGATGGGTCAGGGCCGCCGCGCGGTTGGCCGAGGAAACCGCCGCTTCGGTGAAGCGCCCGATCTCGGCGGCGCGGCCGGCGGCGATGTAGCGTTGCATCAGGTCGAGGCTGCCGAGGATGCCGGTGAGCATGTTGTTGAAGTCATGGGCAATGCCGCCAGTGAGTTGGCCGACGGCTTCCATTTTCTGCGCATGGCGCAAGGCTTCTTCGGCGCGCTCGCGTTCGAACATCTCGCTTTGCAGGCGGTGATTGGCTTCGGCCAGTTGCTGGGTACGGGCGATGACGCGTTCTTCCAGTGTTTCGTTGAGGTTGCGCAGGGCCTCCTCGGTTTTTCGGCTCTCGGTTTCGTCGATCACGAAGATGTAGAAACCGTTCACCGCACCGTCCGCGCCATGGCGAGGCAGGTAGTTGATCAGCGAATGGCGCGGGCGCCCGTCGCGATGGTCCATCTGCACGGTGAAGCTGCACGGCTTGCCGGCCAGGGCATCGGCGATCTGCTGGGCGCGGGCGGCATAGGCCTCTTCGCCGAGCACTTCACGGATGGTCTTGCCGTAGAGCTCCTGCGGGGTCAGGCCGTACCAGTCCAGGTAAGCGCTATTGTTCAGACGGAAACGCTCTTCGCGGTCCACGTAACTGATGAGGATCGGCATGGCGTTGATGATCAGCTGCAGCTCGGTCTGGCTCTGGCGCAGGGCTTGTTCGGTGCGCTTGCGTTCGGTCAGGTCCAGCGCCGCGCCAAGAAAACGCTTGGGTCGGCCGTGGCGATCCTTGTAGCAACGCCCACGCACGTACACCCAGCGCAACTCATCGTCGGGCTGCAGCAGTCGGTACTCCTCGGCGTATTCGGTGCCATGGGTGATGCAGTGCTTGATGCTGCGGGCAACCATCGCCCGGTCCTCGGGGTGCACGCCTTCGAGGTAGGCACTGATAGGCAACTGGCGTGACAGGCTGGGGTCGACGCCATGCAACAGGGCGAAGTGTGCATCGGCAATAAAGCGGTCTTCGCTGATGCCCCAATCCCAGGTGCCCAGCGCATCGGCGGCGGCCAGGGCCAATTGCAGGCGTTCTTCGCTTTCGTGCTGGGCCTTGAGGCTGGCCTCGGAGCGGCGTTCGAACTCCATGGCCAGGCGGCGGCGTTCGCTGGTCTCGATGGCGGTGACCAGGATGCCGGCGACGCTGTTGCTTTCGTCACGCACCGGGCTGTAGGTCAGGTCCAGCCAGACATCACAGAGACGGCCGGCGAAGGGTACGCGCCATTGCTGGTCGCGGCAGGAGTGTGTCTGGCCTTGCAACACCCGGTGATAAATCCCTTCGGTCGAGCTCTTGAGTTCGGGCCATGCTGTATGGGTCGGTTGGCCGAATGCCCGGGGGTGCTTGTCACCGGCCAGTCGGCCGAAGGCGTCGTTGTAGAGATGGGACAGCTGCGGTCCCCACAGCAAGGCCATCGCCATGGGCGAATGGAGCATGATGTCCACGGCGGTGCGCAGGCTCTGGGGCCAGTTCTGGGCAGCGCCCAGCGGGGTCAGGGTCCAGTCCGCCTGGCTGATCAGGCGCTGTATATCGCTGCCGGCGGGTGTCGCGTGCATCAGGCGACCCCTGGCTGTCGTGTCTGTACCACGGCGTCTACTATCCTTTGAGGAACGTAAGTGCAGGTGGGTCTGAAGAGGTTCATGTTCGGCTCAGCTTGTTTCATTGGTGTCTCGCGGAAGTTTCAGTCCATGGAAATCGATCCGTTGTTGCGAATCCTGGCGAGCCAGAATGGTTCCGACCTTTACATGTCCACGGGGGCGCCGCCGTGCGCGCGTTTCGAGGGGGTGCTCAAACCCTTGGGTAACGAGGCGTTCAAGGTCGGCGACATTGCCAGGCTCGCCGGGTCTCTGATGGACGCCGAACAGCGCCTTGAGTTCGATCGGGAGTTGGAAATGAATCTGGCGATCTCCCTGGCCGGCGTCGGGCGGTTCCGGGTCAATATCTTCAAGCAGCGCAATGACGTGTCCATGGTGATTCGCAACGTCAAGCTGGACATCCCGCGCTTCGAAGACCTGAAACTGCCTCGAGTGCTTTTAGACACCATCATGCAGAAACAGGGGTTGATGCTGTTCGTCGGTGCGACAGGCTCGGGCAAGTCGACCTCCCTGGCGGCGCTGATCGATTACCGCAATCGCAACAGCAGCGGCCACATCATCACCATCGAGGACCCGGTGGAGTATATCCATCGGCACAAGAAATCCATCATCAATCAACGGGAAGTCGGTGTCGACACCCGCAGTTTCCATGCGGCCCTGAAAAACACGCTGCGCCAGGCGCCGGACGTGGTGCTGATCGGCGAAATCCGTGATCGGGAAACCATGGAGCATGCCTTGGCCTTCGCCGACACCGGGCACCTGGTGATTTCCACCTTGCATGCCCATAACGCCAACCAGGCCCTGGACCGGGTGATCAATTTCTTTCCGGAAGAACGCCGGCCGCAATTGCTCAATGACCTGGGCAACAACCTCAAGGCGTTTGTCTCCCAGCGCCTGGTGCGTACCCGCACCGGCCAGCGGCGGGCGGCGGTGGAGGTCATGCTGGGTTCGCCGACGGTGGCCGACCTGATCCGGCGCAACGAGCTTGGCGAGCTCAAGGGCATCATGGAAAAGTCAGAGGAACTGGGAATGCAAACCTTTGACCAGGCCTTGTTCAACCTGGTGGTCGAAGGTGCCATTGATGAGGAAGAAGCGCTGAAAAATGCCGACTCGGCGAACAACCTGCGGTTGCGGTTGAAGTTGCATACCGAGTCGGGCGCGGTGCCACCGGCCGATCCGGCGGCGGGTGAGTGGGGGCTTATGGACTGATCGTGTCGGGGACCACCCCTGTGGCGAGGGGATTTATCCCCGCTGGACTGCGAAGCAGTCCCGATACAGTTGGCTCAATCAGTCTGACATGCCGGGGTGTCAGATTCAGGGGCTGCTTCGCGCCCCAGCGGGGATAAATCCCCTCGCCACAAAACTGCCTGTTGCGCTCAGTCGGCAAGCTCCGGTCGATCCCGAAACTGCTCCAACGCCTCGGGGTTGGCCAGGGCATCGGTGTTCTTCACCGCCTCGCCATGCACCACGTTGCGCACCGCCAACTCCACCACCTTGCCGCTGATGGTTCGTGGAATATCACTGACCGCGAGGATCTTCGCCGGCACATGACGCGGTGTGGTGTTGGCCCGGATGACCTGGCGGATCTGTTGCGCCAAGGCTTCATTCAGCGTCACGCCATCGCGCAGGCGCACGAACAGCACCACCCGGACATCGCCCTGCCATCGCTGGCCGATGGCGACGCAGTCCAGCACTTGCTCGACTTTTTCCACCTGCCGATAAATTTCTGCCGTGCCGATGCGCACGCCGCCTGGGTTGAGCACGGCATCGGAGCGGCCATGGATCAGGAAACCGCCGTGGGGCAGTTCTTCGGCGTAGTCGCCTTGGGCCCACACGCCGGGAAACTGGGCGAAGTAGGAGGCGCGAAGCTTTTCCTGCCGGGGGTCGTTCCACAAACCAATGGGCATCGCCGGGAAATGCCGGGTGCACACCAACTCACCTTTTTCACCGATGACCGGATTGCCGGCCTCGTTCCAGACCTGCACGGCCATGCCCAGGCTCTTGCCCTGCATTTCGCCCCGGCGTACCGGTGACAGCGGGTTGCCGTTGACGAAGCAGGACACGATGTCGGTGCCGCCGGACATCGAGGCCAGGCAGACATCGGCCTTGATGTCGCGGTACACATAATCGTAGCTATGGGGCGCCAGTGCCGAACCGGTGGAGAGCAGGGTTTTCAGGCTGTCCAAACGGTGCGTCTGGCGGGGCTTGAGGCCCTCGCTTTCCAGGGCGGCGAGGAACTTGGGGCTGGTGCCGAATACGCTGATGCGCTGCTGGTCGATCAGGTCCAGCAAGCGCTCGGGACCGGGGTGGAACGGCGAACCATCGTAGAGCACCACCGTGCTGCCCACGGCGAGGGCCGACACCAGCCAGTTCCACATCATCCAACCGCAGGTGGTGTAGTAGAACAGCCGATCCTCGGGCCTGAGGTCGACGTGCAGGTCATGTTCCTTGACGTGTTGCAGCAGCACGCCCCCGGTGCCATGGACGATGCATTTCGGCACGCCGGTCGTGCCGCTGGAATACAGGATGTACAGCGGGTGGTCGAAGGGCACGCTGACGAACGCCGGTTCGCCACCGCTCTGATAAAAGTCGTTCCACAACGCGACAGCGGCCGGGGTCTTGAAGTCCTCGACGCGGGCGTCAGGCTGGGCATAAGGCAGTACGATCAATTGCTGCAATGACGGCAAACGTTCAAGGATTTCGTTGACCTTGGTTCGCTGGTCGATGACCTTGCCCGCGTAGCGATAACCGGCGCAGGTGATCAGCACCTTGGGTTCGATCTGGCCGAACCGGTCGATGACCCCTTGGGTACCGAAGTCCGGTGACGAGCACGACCAGATAGCCCCCAGGCTGGTGGTGGCGAGCATGCCCACCAGGGTTTGCCAGGTGTTGGGCATGCACGCGGCGACTCGATCTCCCTGGGTGACGCCGGCAGCTTTCAAGCTTGTTTGCAGGCCAGCGACATGGGCGGCGAGTTCGGCCCAGGTCAGTTGTTCCTGGCTGCCGTTTTCGTCGAGCGCCACCACCGCGACGGCATGATCGCGGCGGCGCAGCAGGTACTCGGCGAAGTTCAGGGTGGCGCCAGGGAACCACTGGGCGCTGGGCATTTGCGGACCCTCCACCAGTACCGCGTCGGGCGCTTGGTGAAAGTGGATCTCGAAAAAATCGACAATGGCCTGCCAGAAGGCTTCGCGCTGGTCGATGCTCCAGGCGTGCAGGGCGGGGTAGTCGTGCAGTTGCAGGTGATGTCGCGCGTTGACGAACTGGCGAAAGGCGTTCATGCGCGACTGGGCGATGCGTTCGGGGCTGGGTTGCCAGAGGATGTCGGACATGGGGTGCCTCTTGTTTTTTCGGGCTTATAAACATTGCAGCACAAGGCGTTATTTATGGCGAGAACCGCTTCTGTGGCGAGGGAGCTTGCTCCCGCTCGGTTGCGTAGCGGCCGCCTAATGGGCCTGCTGCGCAGTCCAGCGGGAGCAAGCTCCCTCGCCACAAAACCGCGTTTGCCAGAGGATTGTGGGGTTATTGAGCCAACCACCCACCATCAATATTCCACGCCGCGCCGCGCACCTGGCTGCCGGCTTCGCTGCATAGGAAAAGCACCAGTTCCCCCAGTTGCGGCGGGGTGACGAATTCCAGGGACGGCTGTTTCTCAGCCAACAGGTCATGCTGGGCCTGTTGCGGATCGACGCCGGCGGCAATGCGATCATCGATTTGCTTTTGCACCAGTGGCGTCAGCACCCAGCCCGGGCAGATGGCGTTGCAGGTCACGTTGCTGGTGGCGGTTTCCAGGCCAACCACCTTGGTCAGGCCAATCACCCCATGCTTGGCCGCGACATACGCCGCCTTGCCCACCGAGCCGACCTGGCCGTGCACCGAGGCGACGTTGATGATCCGCCCCCAGCCTTTGGCGCGCATGCCCGGCAGGCTCAGGCGGGTGGCGTGGAACACCGAGGACAGGTTGATGGCGATGATCGAGTCCCAGCGCTCCACGGGGAAATCTTCCACGGCAGCCACGTGCTGGATCCCGGCGTTGTTCACCAGAATGTCAACGCCGCCGAACTCGCGCTCGGCGTAGGCGAGCATGTCGGCGATCTGCGCCGGGTCGCTGACATCAGCCGGATGATGACCGACCTTGCCGCCGAACTGTTGCACCTCGGCGATCACCGCCGAGGCATCGCCAAAGCCGTTGAGGATCAGGTTGGCCCCGGCCTTGGCCAGGCTCAGGGCGATGCCCAGGCCGATGCCGCTGGTAGAACCGGTGACCAGGGCGGTCTTGCCCGAAAGAGGGGATGTCATAGGAGCCTCACACAATGCCAGTGGCGTAGAACACAGCGATCACGAAGAACACCGCGAGGGTCTTGATCAGCGTAATGCAGAAAATGTCTTTGTAGGCTTCGCGGTGGGTCAGCCCGGTCACCGCCAGCAGGGTAATCACCGCGCCGTTGTGGGGCAGGGTGTCCATGCCGCCGCTGGCCATGGCGGCCACCCGGTGCAGCACTTCCAGGGGAATGTTGGCGGCGTGGGCGGCGCTTATAAAGCTTTCCGACATCGCCGCCAAAGCGATGCTCATGCCGCCCGAGGCGGAACCGGTGATGCCCGCCAGCAGCGTGACGGTCACCGCTTCGTTGACCAGTGGGTTGGGAATGCTCTTGAGCCAGTCGGCCAGTACCAGGAAGCCCGGCAAGGAGGCGATGACCGCGCCGAAACCGTATTCCGAAGCGGTGTTCATTGCCGCCAGCAATGCACCGCCCACGGCGCTCTTGCTGCCTTCGGCCAGCTTGCTGCGAATGGCCCGGAAACCGAATATCAGGACCATGATGATGCCCACCAGCAACGCCGCCTGCACTGCCCAGATCGCGGTGAGCTTGGCGATGTCGCTGGTCACTGGCGTCGCCATGCCCGGCAGCGCCAGGCTGTGGGTCTTGCCGTACCACTGTGGGATCCACTGGGTGAACAGCAGGTTCATGATGCCCACCGCCAGCAGTGGCGAAACGGCGATCCAAGGGTTCGGCAGCTTGATGTCTTCGGCGGTTTCCGGCTCGTTGCGCAGTTCGGTGCCGTAACCTTCGCCCACACGCTGGGCCTTGTTGCGCTGGCGCTGCAGGAACAGCATGCCGAGGCTGAACACGAAGATCGTACCGATCACACCCAGCCAAGGTGCGGCCCAGGCGGTGGTGTTGAAGAACGTGCTGGGGATGATGTTCTGGATCTGCGGCGTGCCGGGCAGGGCGTCCATGGTGAACGAGAACGCGCCCAGGGCAATGGTGGCCGGGATCAAGCGCTTGGGAATATTGCTCTGGCGGAACATCTCGGCGGCGAACGGGTACACCGCGAACACCACCACGAACAGCGACACGCCGCCATAGGTCAGCAGGGCGCAGACCAGCACGATCACCAACATGGCCTGGCGCGTACCCAGCAGGCGAATCGCCGCGGCGACGATGGAGCGGGAGAAGCCCGACAGCTCGATCAGCTTGCCAAACACCGCGCCGAGCAGGAACACCGGGAAATACAGTTTGATGAAGCCGACCATTTTCTCCATGAACACCCCGGTGAATGCGGGGGCGACGGCGGACGGGTCGGTGAGCAGGACGGCACCGAGGGCGGCGATGGGGGCAAAGAGGATAACGCTGTAGCCACGGTAGGCGGCGACCATCAGCAGCGCGAGGGCTGCCAAGGCAATGATCACACTCATGGTGTGTCTCCTGGATTGTTATTGTTGTGATGAAGCTGTGGGAGAGGCTTTAGCGAGTTTTGTGCCAGGTATGTAACTGACTGAAATATAAGGAAATTAATTGAGATTGTAGGGCGCGAATGAGAGGTATGTCTCTGTTTTGAGAATTTTGTGGAGTGTGCAGGCCTCATCGCGAGCAAGCTCGCTCCCACAGTTGACCGCGTACTTCAGAAGAACTCCTATCCCTGTGGGAGCGAGCTTGCTCGCGATGAGTGCAAAGCGCTCCAAAACCACAAGTCTATATTTTGAGAATGAAGTCTCTCTATTGAGACTCTGCAATTCCCAGAGCCACCATCTTCTTGTACAACGTCGACCTCCCCAACCCCAACCGCTCGGCCGCTTCCACCACCTTGCCCCCGCATTGCGCGAGGGTGGTTTCGATCAACTGTCGGTCGAAGCGTGCCCGGGCCTGGCTGAAAGTTTCTTGCGGCAACGGCTCCAGGCTCGGACTCGCCGGGCGGGTTACCGGTATGAACGTGCCGATGGCCGCGCGGATGTCCGCCGCCGTGAGCATCAGGTCGTCGCTGAGCAACGCGGCGCGTTCCAGCACGTTGCGCAGTTCGCGGATGTTGCCCGGCCAGGCGTGTTGGCGTAGCAGGGCGAGGGCGGTGGGGTTCAGTTCGTGCTGGCTGCGCAACTCTTCCAGGATCGCTTCGCTCAGGGCCGGCAAATCATCCAGGCGTTCACGCAAGGGCGGAACGTGGATCGGCAGCACGTTGAGGCGGTAATACAGGTCGGCGCGAAACTCTCCGCGCTTGATCGCCGCCTCCAGGTCCATGGAGGTGGCGGCGATCACCCGCACGTCGCTTTGCAGCACCTCGTTGGAACCCACCGGTTCGTATTCCTTTTCCTGAAGCACCCGCAGCAGCTTGCTTTGCAGCGGCAGCGGCATGTCGCCGATCTCGTCGAGGAAAAGCGTACCGCCCTGGGCGATCTGCAGTTTACCGGCGCGGCCCTTGCGGTCGGCCCCGGTAAACGCCCCTGGCGCGGTGCCGAAGAATTCGGCTTCCAGCAGCGATTCAGGAATCGCCGCGCTGTTGATGCTGACGAACGCCTTGTGCGCCCGCGGCGAAGCACTGTGGATGGCCTGGGCCAGCAGTTCCTTGCCGGTGCCGGTTTCGCCGAGCAGCAGCACCGGCGAATCGGCGCTGGCGCTGCGCCGGGCACGACGCTTGACCTCAAGGCCGGCGTTGCTGGTGCCAATGAAATGGGCAAAGTTGTACTTGGTCTGCCGCGCCCGCAGCAGCGAGCGGGTGGAGGCCAGTTCTTCCTGCATGCTCAGGTAGCGCTTGAGCATCGGCGACAGGCTGCGCAACTCATCGAACAAGGCAAAGCCGATGGCACCGATCACCGCACCCGCGCTGTCGTGGATCGGCAGGCGCATCACCACCAGGGGTTCCTTGGGCGTGTCTTGCATGTCCAGCAAGATCGGGCGCCCGGTGCGCACAACCTCGCGCAACAGGCTGCCGGGAATCACGCTTTCGCACGCCCGGCCAATCGCCTCATGCGCCGAGTTCAGGCCGAAGCGCCGGGCGTAGCGTTCGTTCATCCAGACAATGTTCGCGTCACGGTCGACAATCACCGTGCCTTCGCTGGACTGCTCGATGATCTCGAACAACGAACGGATCGCCAGCGTGCGCACGCGCTTGTAATCCTTGAGGCTTTCGGTGGGGTTCATCGGGCATTTCCAGAGAGGAGGGATTTGCCGGCAGCCATGGACGGGTGCCAAGAGCCGCATTATGCCGGGGGAAATTCCAGGATCGAAGCGCCGCTGTTGCTTTCTAGCTAACTTGTACGGTTAGAAGCTCTCCAAATGGACGGCCCCGGCCAAGCCGCCCGGAGCAATCAAATACTTATCCGCCCGCGTGGTCGTTACCACCGTGCGCGGCGATGAACATGGCGACGGCCGACCGGCAATAGGATTCGATTTCGTTGTCGTCCTCTGCTCTGGCCTCATCGAAGCGCGCGATCATCAGGAGATCGGATCCTTTGAAAAGCGCGGCAAACAAGCGGGCGGACCCCAGAGGATCGGGCACGTTCAGCACCGCCTTCGCGTGCAACTGACGCAACAGGGCCTCGATCTGGGCGATGACATAGGCGGGGCCGGCTTCGTAATGGCGCTTGCTTAACGATTTTTGATTCGTCTTGTCGGCCATGATCATGGCTTCGACACTGCGCACGTCGGGGCTCAACAACGTGCGCAGCAGGGATGTTCCCACCGCCATGAGCTGATCTGCCGCCGAACCGCCGACGCCTTCAATAAGGGCCTGCGGTGCAAATTGATGGCAGTGGGCCGCGATGGCCGCACTGAACAGCGCCTCCTTGTTCTCGAAGTGCCGATAGATGCTGAGCTTGGAGATCTTCGCCCGCTGGGCGACCTTGTCCATGGTCGTCGCTTGAAAACCCAACTCCACAAAAAGTTCGCCCGCAGCGTCGACTATAGTTTGGCCAAGCGCCTCGTTGGCAGGACGGCCGCGCCGGGTCTGGTTGTTTTCGGTCATAAAAAATTCCAGTACTTGACAGTATTCTAATTCTTGAATTACGGTACTTCAAAGTATCTTAAAGTTGCAAGCCAATCTCCCTTCATCCACAGCGCGGATCCCATCACCATGAATGACGTCATCATCATCGGCGGCAGTTTTGCCGGCCTCGCCGCCGCCTTGCAGCTCGGCCGTGCCCGCCGCAAGGTCATCGTTCTCGACACCGGCCTGCCGCGCAATCGCTTCGCCGACCACTCCCATGGCGTGCTCGGCCACGACCACAAGCCACCGCTGGAGATCCTGGTCGAGGCGCGGCAGCAACTGGCGCGCTATCCCTCGATCCAACTGGTCAATGCCCGGGCCGAGAGCGTCTCCGGCGCCATCGATGATTTCTCCGTCCTCACGAGCGAGGGCGAAACCCTCAGGGCGCGCCGCCTGATCCTGAGCTATGGCGTTGCCGACCAGATGCCTGAAGTTCCCGGCTTTGCCGAAGGCTGGGGCTCCTCCATCGTGCCTTGCCCTTATTGCGACGGCTTTGAAGTTGCCGGCCGGCACTGGGGCCTTGTCTGGTCCGGCCCAATGTCGCATAACTACGTCAGGCTGTACCACGATTGGACTGACACGTTGACGGTCTTCGCCGATGGTCACGACATTTCACCCGACATCCGGGCCGATCTGGCGCGCCGTGGCATCCCTGTCGTCGATGGCCGGATCACCGAAATCGACCATGACGAGACCCATAACGCCACCGTCAGGCTCGACGTCGGCCCCTCTGTCGCGGTCGACATCCTGTTCGCGCATCCGCGCAACAAGCCGTCCGCACGCCTGCATGAATCGCTGGGTCTCGCCACGGTCGAAACGCCCCAGGGCATCGTCCTCAAGGTCGACGAGCGCCGCGAAACCAGCGTGCCCGGCATCTACGCTGCCGGCGACCTCGCCAACCCCGCAATGCCCTCGGTCACCACGGCATCATGGCAAGGCGCGACGGCGGGCATCTCCGCTCAGCAGTCGATGCTGGTTTGAGAGCAATCAGCATCGATCACCCCAGTTTCAATTGCGCAATAGACAGGAGCGCCACCATGCCCGCCATAAAACCATTCAAACCTCTAGACGAGAAATTTCCATTTGACCGCCAACTCGGTATCGCGGCCGCGCCTCTCGTGCTGATCAACCTCTTCACGGTCGTCGATCCCGCCGATGAAGCGGGCTTCCTGGACGCTTTCAAGGCAGCTGCCGAAGTCATAACGAAGCAACCGGGCTTCATTTCCATGCAACTGCATCGAGCGATCGGCGATAGCCCGACTTACCTGAACTATGTGGTGTGGGAATCCACCGAGGCGGTCCGCGCCGCCTTCACTGATCCCGCGTTCCTCGCGAAACTTCCTGCATATCCGTCATCCGTCGTGGCCAGCCCGCACCTGTTCCAGAAGGTCGCCGTCCCCGGCTTTTGCGTGGCCTGAAGAACGACTCAAGACGAGGAGATGTCATGACAGAGCAAAATGCCCATCAAGTCGCCGACTGGAATGGCCAAAGCGGTGAGTACTGGGCCGCCAACCAGGCCCGGCTCGACGCCATGTTTGCGGTATTCGGCCAGGCCGCGATCGAAGCCGCCGCGCCCACCATGGGCGAGCGCGTGCTGGACGTCGGCTGCGGCGCGGGCGCGTCGAGTCTGGCTCTGGCCTCCCGCGTCGGTGCGGGCGGCCATGTGCTGGGCGTGGACATATCCGAACCGCTGATCGGCCGAGCGCGCGCACTGGCGCCACAGGATACGCCGGCCCAGTTCCGGGTAGCCGACGCCAGCAGCGCCGAGCTGCCTGAGGGCGCGTTCGACCTCCTGTTCTCGCGTTTCGGGGTGATGTTCTTCGACGATCCGACTGGTGCGTTTGCCCATATGCGGCGTGCGCTGCGGCCGGGCGGGCGAGTCGCTTTCGTCTGCTGGCGCGGCGTGGCCGAGAACGATTGGGTGCGCCTGCCGATGGGCGCGATCAAGGACATCGTCCCGCTACCCGCGCCGCCCGGTCCCGAAGCACCCGGTCCGTTCTCGTTCGGCGACCGGGGGCGGGTGACACGCATCCTGACGGCGGCCGGCTTCACCGATATCGCTCTCACGCCCTTCGATGCTGCCATCCCGTTCGGTGAGGGCGGGACGCGGGACGAAGCGATCGACGACGCGGTGAAGATGGCGTTCGAGGGCGGCCCATTGTCGCTTGTGTTGGCTGATCAGTCCGACGACATCCGCGCCCGCGCCTGGGCCGCGGTTCGTGCCGCCTTCGCGGGCCTCCCTGGTGAGCGGTCGGTGATGATGGACGGCGCGGCGTGGATCGTCACGGCACGCAATCCTGCAAGCTGACAGGATTACCCGGGATGCGCCGCCGCCAACAGCTCCTTGGTATAGGGATGCTGGGGCGAATCGAACACGTCATGACTGGCGCCTTGCTCGACCACCTTGCCGTCCTTGATCACGATCATGTCGTGGGCCAGGGCGCGGACCACCGCCAGGTCGTGGCTGATGAACAGGTAGGTCAAGTCGTACTTCTGCTGGAGCTGACGGAGCAGGGCGACGACTTGTTTCTGCACGGTGCGATCCAATGCCGAGGTGGGTTCGTCCAGCAAAATCAACGCTGGCTTGAGCACCAGGGCCCGGGCAATGGCGATGCGCTGGCGCTGGCCGCCGGAGAACTCGTGGGGGTAGCGATGACGGGTCGAAGGGTCGAG
Organism: Pseudomonas sp. NFACC46-3; assembly: GCF_900114515.1. Classification (NCBI taxonomy): domain Bacteria; kingdom Pseudomonadati; phylum Pseudomonadota; class Gammaproteobacteria; order Pseudomonadales; family Pseudomonadaceae; genus Pseudomonas; species Pseudomonas sp. NFACC46-3. The sequence goes on along the minus strand of NZ_FOTH01000001.1, from coordinate 613,472 downwards.
GCCGACCTCCTTGAGGGCCTGGATCACTCGGGCTTCACACTGTTCGGGGCTGGAAGGCTGGTGGACCTCCAGGCCCTCGCTGATGATCTGCTGCACTGACATGCGCGGGCTGAGGCTGCCGAACGGGTCCTGGAACACCACCTGCATCTGCTTGCGCCACGGTCGCAGGGCTTTTTGCGACAGATGATCGAGGGCCTGGCCCTGGAAACGGATGCTGCCTTCGGACTCGATCAGGCGCAGGATCGCCTGGCCGAGGGTGGACTTGCCGGAGCCGGATTCGCCGACGATGCCCAGGGTCTTGCCGCGCTGGATGCTCAGGCTGATACCGTCCACGGCGCGCAAGTATTCCTTGCGCCGGAACAGCCCGCCGCCCAGGGGGAAACTCACGCGCAGGTCTTGCACTTGCAACACCTCCTCGCGGTCGTCCCGGGGCAGGGCCTCGCCTTCCGGTTCGGCGTGCAGCAGCTCACAGCTGTAGGGATGTTTCGGTGCGCTGAACAGGGTTTCGCACGGCGCCTGCTCGACGATTTCCCCGGCCTTCATCACACACACCCGTTGGGCAATGCTGCGCACCAGATTGAGGTCGTGACTGATCAGCAGCAAGGACATGCCGAGCCGTTGCTGCAAGGACTTGAGCAGCAGCAGGATCTTGCGCTGCACGGTCACGTCCAGCGCGGTGGTCGGTTCGTCGGCGATCAACAGTTCCGGCTCGCAGGCCAGGGCCATGGCGATGATGACCCGCTGTCGCTGACCGCCGGACAGTTGATGCGGATAGGCCTTGAGTCGCTCGACAGGGTTTTGAATGCCAACCAGGGTCAGCAGTTCCAGAATCCGCTGGCGCGCGGCTTTGCCCCCCAGGCCCTTGTGCAGCATCAGCGTTTCGCCGATCTGCTTTTCGACGCTGTGCAGCGGGTTCAGCGAAGTCATTGGCTCCTGGAAGATCATCGCGATCCGATTGCCGCGCAGCTCCCGCAGAGCCTGGGTGTCGGCCCCCACCAGCTCCTGGCCGCGATAGCGAATGCTGCCGCTGGTGTGGGCTTCATTCTCGGGCAGCAATTGCAGGATCGAATGGGCGGTCACCGACTTGCCCGAGCCCGACTCGCCCACCAGCGCCAGGCACTCGCCGGGGCGGATGTCCAGGCACAGGTTGCGCACCACCGTCTGGTCGTTGAAGGCCACGCTCAGGTTACGGATTTCGATCAGGTTGTCGCTCATCTCAAGGTTTCGCTTCATGGCTGTTTTCAAGAGCGTGGGTCGAACGCGTCTCGCAACGCCTCGCCGATAAACACCAGCAGGGAAAGAATCAGGGCCAGGGTGAAAAATGCCGTCAGCCCCAGCCACGGCGCTTGCAGGTTTTGCTTGCCTTGGGCGATCAGTTCCCCCAGCGACGCGCTGCCGGCCGGCATGCCGAAGCCGAGGAAATCCAGGGCGGTGAGGGTCGAGATCGCCCCGGTGAGGATGAAGGGCAAGTAACTCAGGGTGGCGTTCATCGCGTTGGGCAGGATATGCCGCATGATCACCTTGCGATCACTGAGCCCCAGGGCCCTGGCCGCCTTGACGTATTCCAGGTTGCGCCCGCGCAGGAACTCGGCACGGACCACGTCCACCAGGGCCAGCCAGGAAAACAGCGCCATGATCCCCAGCAGCCACCAGAAGTTCGGCTCCACGAAGCCGGACAAGATGATCAGCAAGTAGAGCACCGGAAGCCCGGACCAGACTTCCAGCAAGCGTTGCCCGAGCAAATCCACCCAACCACCGTAATAGCCCTGCAACGCACCGGCGGCGATACCGATCAGCGTGCTGATGGCGGTCAGTGCCAGGGCGAACAGGATCGACACTCGCGCACCGAAGATCACCCGGGCCAGCACGTCCCGGGATTGGTCATCGGTGCCCAGCCAGTTCACGGTCGAGGGTGGGCTCGGGGCCGGCTGGTTGAGGTCGTAATTGGGTGTATCGTCGCTGAACGGGATCGGTGGGAACCACAGCCAGCCGCCGTCCTTGTGGATCAGGTTCTGCACGTAGCTGCTGCGGTAGTCGGCCTGGAACGGCAGCTGCCCACCAAATTCCTGTTCGGTATGGCGCTTGAACACCGGGAAATACAGCGAGCCCTGGTAGCTCACCACCAGCGGTTTGTCATTGGCGATCAGTTCACCGCCCAACGTCAGGATGAACAAGCCGATGAACAGCCACAGCGACCACCAGCCCCGACGGTTTTTCTTGAAACGCTCGAAGCGCCGACGGCCCAAGGGGGAAAACTTGAACATCAGGCATTCCTCGCGGCGAAGTCGATGCGCGGGTCCACCAGGGTGTAGCAGAGGTCGCCGACGAGTTTGATCAGCAGGCCGAACAGCGTAAAAATGAACAACGAGCCGAACACCACCGGATAATCCCGGGAGACTGCGGCCTCGTAGCTCATGCGTCCCAGGCCGTCGAGGGAAAAAATCACCTCGATCAGCAGCGAGCCGGCGAAGAACACGCTGATGAACGCCTGGGGAATACCCGATACCACCAGCAGCATCGCGTTGCGGAACACGTGGCCGTACAGCACCCGGCGTTCGCTCATGCCCTTGGCTCGCGCGGTGACCACGTACTGGCGGGTGATTTCATTGAGGAACGAGTTCTTGGTCAGGATCGTCAGGGTGGCGAAGCCGCCGATCACCAGCGACGTGACCGGCAGCACCAAGTGCCAGAAGTAGTCGGCGATCTTGCCCAGTGTCGACAGCGACTCGAAGTTATCCGACACCAGCCCGCGCACCGGAAACCAGTTCAACGACGTACCGCCGGCAAACACCACGATCAGGAACATTGCGAAGAGGAACGCCGGCATCGCATAGCCAATGATGATCGCCGTGCTGCTCCACACATCGAATGCCGAGCCGTGATGCACCGCCTTGCGGATGCCCAGGGGGATCGACACCAGATAGGTGATCAATGTTGCCCAGAGCCCAAGGGAAATGGTCACCGGCATCTTTTCCAGGATCAGGTCGGTGACCGTGGCGCCACGGAAGAAGCTCTTGCCGAAATCCAGGCGGGCGTAGCTGCTGAGCATCAGCCATAAGCGTTCATGGGCCGGTTTGTCGAAGCCGTATTGTTTTTCGATGTCCTTGATCAACTGTGGATCGAGGCCGCGACTGGCGCGGGAGCTGTTGGTCATGGTATTGCCTGAACCGCCGACGCTGGCGCCGCCGACGCCTTGCAGGTGGGCGATGGCTTGTTCCACCGGCCCGCCGGGTGCGGCCTGCACGATGACGAAGTTCACCAGCAGGATAATCACCAGCGTGGGGATGATCAGCAGCAGGCGCCGCGCAATATAGGCCCACATCAATGCCGCCCTCCGGGTGTGCCGCGCTTGATGAGTTCGGCGCGCATCTGCTCGTTGGTCAACGGTGTGCTGCTCACTTCCCACCAGCTCTCGATGGCTTCGTCATTGCTGGCCTGCACTTTCGGGATGCCGAAGCGGTTCCACCACACGGTCGAGCTGCCCGGCGGGTAATAATTGGGAATCCAGTAGTAATTCCATTGCAGCACCCGGTCCAGGGCGTGGGCATGGCGCAGCATGTCGGCTTGGGTGCTGGCCTTGACCAAGCCGTCGATCAGCGCGTCCACCGCCGGGTCCTTCAAGGCCATGTAGTTGTTGGCCCCTGGATCATTGGCGGCCGCCGAACCGAAGTAGTTGTAGAGTTCCATGCCCGGCGAGGTGCTGACGGGGTAGCCGGTGATGATCATGTCGTAGTCGCGACTCATCAGGCGATTGACGTACTGGGAGGCGTCGATGCGGCGAATGCTCATGTCGATGCCGATTTGCGCCAAGGTACGTTTGTAGGGCAGCAGCAGGCGATCGATACCGTTCTGGCTGTTCAGGAAGGTGAAGCTCAGCGGCTCGCCCTCGGCATTCACCAGGCGGTCGCCGTCGGGTTTCCAGCCGGCCTGTTCCAACAAGGCGAGGGCTTGCAGTTGTTTGTCGCGGATCACGCCACTGCCGTCGGTTTTCGGGGCCTGGAAGACTTGGGTGAAGACTTCGTCGGGAATCTTGCCGCGCAACGGCTCGAGGATCGCCAGTTCGCCGGCATCGGGCAGTTCTCGAGCGGCGAGGTCAGTGTTGGAAAAGTAACTCTGCTGACGCACATAGACGTTGCGCATCATCTGGCGATTGCTCCATTCGAAATCCCAGAGCATCGCCAGGGCCTGGCGCACACGGCGGTCTTGGAACTGCGGTTTTTGCAGGTTGAAGACGAAACCCTGGGCGGTCTGGGGAGCCTGGGTGGCCAGGTGAGCCTTTTGCAGGCGACCGTCGTGCAGGGCCGGGCTGTCATAGCCGATGGCATAGCCGGTGGCGGAGAACTCGCGATTGTAGTCATAGGCGCCACCGCGCAGCACCTGGCGGGCCACATCGGTGTCGCCAAAATACTCGATGCTGAAATGGTCGAAATTGTAGAGGCCGCGACTGACCGGCAGATCCTTGCCCCACCAATCGGCATTACGTTTGAAGGTAATGCTGCGCCCGGAATCGACTTTGCTTACCCGGTAGGGGCCACTGCCCAGCGGGGGCTCGTAGCCGCCGCCGTTAGCGAAATCGCGGGTCTTCCACCAATGTTCGGGAAAGACCGGCAAGGTGGCGATGTCCAGGGGCAGGGTGCGGCTTTCGTTGTTCTTGAAGTTGAAACGCACGGTGCGTTCGTCCTCGATCACGACGTCCTTGACCGCCGCGAACTGGGTGCGATAGCGCAGGCTGCCTTGGGTCATCAACAGCTCGAAGCTGTAGCGCACGTCCTGGGCGGTGATGGGCTTGCCATCGGCGAAGCGGGCCTTGGGGTTCAGGTAGAAGCGCAGCGACAGGCCATCGTCGGCCCGCTCCATTTTCTGCGCCACAAGGCCATAGACGGTATAGGGCTCATCCAGCGAGCGTTGGGCCAGTGGCGAGTAGAGCAGCCCGTCGATCTGGCTGACGCCGATGCCTTTGTCGATGTAGGGCAAGATATGGTCGAAGTGGCCGATCTCGATGGCCGAGCGGCGCATGGTCCCGCCTTTGGGGGACTGGGGATTGGTGTAGGCGAAGTGGCCGAAACCTTCGGCATATTTGGCCGGTTCGCCATAGACGGTCAGGGCATGTTGCGGTGCTGCATCGACTCCGACGGCGCCTGTCAGCAGGACCACGGCAGTCAATAGCAGGGAAGGGAACGCCAGTCGCATTGTCAGCCTTAAAGCCGGGTGATCGATGACACGAGTTGTACGCGAGCGGCGCCTGGATCGCCAGCCCCGTGTGACCCAAACACAACGGCCCACCGAAGGGCGGGCCGTCATGTCGATAAATCGGGATCAGTCCTGGCGGCTGGTGACTTCCAGCAGGTGGTAGCCGAACTGGGTCTTGACCGGGCCCTGGACCACATTGATCGGGGCACTGAATACCACGGTGTCGAATTCCTTGACCATCTGGCCCGGGCCGAACGAACCCAGGTCGCCGCCCTGACGGCTGGACGGGCAGGAGGAGTTGGCCTTGGCAACTTCGGCGAAATCGGCGCCGGCTTCGATCTGGGCCTTGAGTTCGTTGCACTTGTCTTCGGTGGAAACCAGGATGTGGCGGGCAGTGGCTTTGGCCATGGGGGAAATTCCTTTCGATATTTTTAAAGGTGTTGAGCCTACCGGATTCATGAACGGGTTGTTGTCAAAATTGCGTCAAAACCTTGGGTCCGGCGATCAAAGGCCGGCTTTGCGCAGGCGCTCGGCGTGGCGCAGGTAGAGCTCCGTCGGGTCGGTACCTCGGCGTACTGGGTCGGTCGCCGGGTTGAGGGTACTCATGTGGTGCAGGGGATAGTTGGAGCGAATGACCTTGCCCAGGTGCGAGCTGAAGCGTCCGACCATGCCATCGTTCTGCCCGGCTTCGGTAATGAAGTATTCGGAAAAGGCGCGGCAGAAGGCGTGCACAGGGTCCATGGCCGGGCGTCCTTCTTCCTGTGCATCTGGCAACGTGCCGCTCCAGGAGTAGTAGCGCACACCGTTGACCTTGTTCGGGCCACTTTCCCCCCAATGCCTTGGCAGGCCTTGGGGGTATTTGTCATTGAACGCGCCGACGCCTTCGGTGGTCAGCGCAGCCAGCGCGGCAACGGCGGCTGGCGGGAGCTGAGGCTGGCCATCGAGCAAGGAGATGAAGTCGGCGAACAGCGTGGCGACTTTACTGGCGACGGGGCCCGGCAGCCGCCCCGGGGTGAGGGCCTTGTGCAGGAAGTCGGCCAGTTCGGAACCATGGTTGGGGCCGCTGACCGATGTCACTGAGGCAACCCGGCCGGGCGCCAGGGCGGCGGCATAGCGGGCGGCCAGCGCACCCTGGCTGTGGCCGATCAGGTTGACCTTTGTGGTGTCGGTACCGCTCAGGATCAGGTCCATCTGCGCCAGCAACTGCTCGCCGCGGGCCTCATTGGAATGGGTGGCCGACAGGTAGGGGATAAACACCCGGGCACCGGCGAGGCGCAGTGCCTGTTTGATGCCATGGAAAAGTTCGAAGCCGCCGATCCTGTCAAACCCGAACAACCCATGGACCAGCAGGATGGGGAATTGAGTGGTTGCATTCCGTTGCATGTTCGTACCTTTTTCGAAGAGGTTCACGTTGAGATTGCGACCTCACTCTAATGCAGGCTTTTGTTGGGCGGTGTAGGAAGAAACCGCAGTGACTTACTGAAACTGGAATAAAAAAAGTGGGAAGAATCGGACAAGAAGCCCGGCGGCGCCAAAGGTGCCTGGATACTTCCGATGGCCCTTGTGGGTTTGCAGCTACAGCTTCAAGCGCCAAGGACCACTGATGCCGTTGTCTTGTCTGACTGCGGGGGGCGAGGCGGTCGGGTTTTAATGGCTGTGTCGGGCGCCGTCGTGTGGCGGAGCCTTCATCCAAGGACTGGAACCACGCATGACTACTTACCGATCCGCCCAACCACCCCAGCTCAGATCGCCAGCGAGGCTGTTGGCGCCTTCTCTGCCTGCCGCCAAGGGCGGGGTGATCAACCCCGCCTGGAGGAAAGCGGTCATCACCGTGAAGCCTTATCCGCTGATGGCGTGTGGGGATGAGGTGTCGCTGTGTTGGCTAGGGCTCAATTCAGACGCCCAGCCCTACTGGCATGAAGAAAGCCGGTTCGTGACGGAGCGCCAGGTTGGGCGAGACGTCGTTTTCGTCGTACGAGAGCGGCATATCGCCGAGCTGGATGGCGGCTCGCTGGAGATTTCCTACCGAGTGACTGGCAAGCAATTGCCGGCCACGCTGGACTCGGAGCCCCTTCAACTGCAGATCGGTGATGCACCCTTGCAACTGCTGGCCGCCGTTGCCGACGATGCGGTGGGTGGCAGCCTTGATCCGGCCCGGGTGCCAGAAGGCACGCGTTTGACCATCCGGCCTTATCCCAGAATGGCCGTAGGGGACCGCCTGATCCTGATCGCCAGCCGGGAGGATAAGGCGCTCTGGCGCGATGTGCTGGAGATAGAGGCCCACGCCATCGGTCGCGAGGTATCGTTCTGGATCGATCATTCGCAAATCGCGCCCCATTTCGGCCACGGACTGAGCTTGGCTTATGTCGTCCGCCACGGACATTCGGTACGCCGCGCCGAGCCCTTGTCGTTGCACATAGGCCCTCTGGTGCGCCCAGCGCTGAAGGCGCCTCGGATCCTGGGGGTGGCGGAGGGGGTGGTGGATGTCGATGAGCTCCAGGGTGGGCTGACGGTCGTCATTGACGGTGCTGGACTTGAGGCGGGCGAGCTGGTCTGGTTCCAGTGCAATGGCAACTATGCCCATGTCGAAGAGCGGGAAATCACCGAGGACACGACCGGTCAGCCGGTCAGCTTCGTCGTGCCGGCGGCGTATTGGCAGGAGCAGCGCGACCGATCGGTGCGTCTGTTTTATCAGGTCGAGCGCCTGGATGATGTCAGCCAGCAATCCGACTGGGTCACGGTCCAGGTGCGTTCCAAGGCGCAGAGTTGAGTAGATGAAAAAAACGTGGCGAGGGAGCTTGCTCCTGCTGGCTGCGCAGTAGCCCTTTTGTGTGAGCGCTTCGCACTCAAGCGGAAGCAAACTCTTGTAGAGCAAAATTTATCTAATTGATTTTAAAGATAAATTATTTGCCGATTTACCGGCATGTGCTCTGCGCGACAGCGCAGCCTCATCGCAGGCTGCGGGGGCTCCCTCGCCACATAACCCAGGAAAGTCTTAAGTGGACAGCCATTTCCCATGGGCCTGGCGCAACAACTGCTCGGTGGATTCCCAGCCCAGGCAACCGTCGGTGACCGATACGCCGTAGCGCATCGATGTGCCCAGCGGTTGGCAGCCTTCGAACAGATGGCTTTCGAGCATCATGCCGATCAGGGCGCGGTTGCCTTGCAGGCGTTGTTCCAGCACGTCATTGAACACCTGCGGCTGACGCAACGGGTCTTTGCCGCTGTTGGCGTGGCTGCAGTCCACCATGATCCGGGCCGGTATCTTGAGGCGGGTCAGGTCGTGGTGTATCTGCGTGACGCTCTGTTGGTCGTAGTTCGGCCCGCGATGACCACCGCGCAGCACCAGGTGAGTGTCGGGGTTGCCCGGCGTCTGGATGATCGCCGGATGCCCCTGGCTGTCTACGCCGAAATGCCGATGGGGATGGGCAGCAGAACGCATGGCATCGCAGGCGATGCCGACCCCGCCGTCGGTGCCGTTCTTGAACCCCACGGGCATGCCCAGGCCGCTGGCCATTTCCCGATGGATCTGCGATTCGGTGGTGCGTGCGCCGATGGCGACCCAACTGAGCAGGTCATCGAAGTAGTTGGCGGCCATGGGTTGCAGCAGTTCGGTGGCGACAGGTAAACCAAGCTGCAACATCTCTCGCATCAGTTCCCGGGACAAGGTCAGGCCCGCGGCCATGTCATCGCTGCCATCCAGGCCAGGATCGTAGGCCAGGCCTTTCCAGCCTACGGTCGTGCGGGGCTTTTCCACGTAGGCGCGCATGACCAGCAGCATGCTGTCGCTCACTTCATGGGCCACGCGAGCCAGGTTGGCGGCGTATTCAAGGGCGGACTTCGGGTCGTGGATCGAGCAGGGGCCGACGATGACCAGCAGGCGGGAGTCCTCACCGTCGAGGATCGCGCGGATGGCCTGGCGATGGGCGCTGACTTGCTGGCTCAACGCGGTGCTGAGCGGCAATTGGTGCTTGAGTTGCAACGAGCTCGGCAGACGCAGGGTCAGGGCTTCGTTGGCAGGGTTGAGCGTGGACAGCGGCAAAGCGGAGACGGACGAATTCATGATCTGGCTTCCTGGACGGGCGGCGGGTTCGTTCCCGCGCGCCGGTCCTAGTGGGGTGTTCGACAATTGGCCGGATTGGCCCGCAATTGAGGCTTGCCACCGGTAGGTGACCGATCGGAGGCGGCAGGCTGTCCCGAGCGGTGGCTGGTAAATCGCCAGGCGGAAAAACTGTCGTAACGGTAATAAGTGGCGTAGTTCATGGCTCAATCCTCAAGTTGTCTGGTGTCGCAAATGTGTGGGGCCTGAAAAAACAAAACCCCCGGTCGGGAGGCCGACCGGGGGTTTGGAAAACTCTGGAAGGCGACCCGTTTAAAGTGGGCGCCGGTTGGGTATCAGGCGCGCCAGTGGCTAAACCAATACCCAAAATAAAAGCTGACCGGAGTTTGAACACTGTTCGCCCAGGCAGCCGCAACCGAGCGCGGGGCGCTGGCGGTTTGAAGCGATGAGAGGGCGTTGAACATGGTCTGTCTCCGATGAATGGCCCTGAGCTTACTAGAGGGCGGGGCGCCGGTTCAATCAGAAAATTCTATCGAGGGCATGCAATTGTTCGTCCCGGCTTGAGTCCGCTGGGCTTTATGACAAACTTCAGGTTTGCAGCGCCTACCAAGGATGATCCATGACCGCTCCAGCCTTCGCCGCCGCCCAGTCGATCTCCATCGCGGGGGACGTTCGCGCCAACCTCCTGCGTCATCAGCATTTCATGCAGGCGGCCGCTGAACAGGGCGTGCAGTTGTTAGTGTTTCCTGAGCTATCACTCACCGGCTACGAAGGCGGCCTGGCGGCGGATCTGGCCATCCTGCCGGAGGATGCCATATTGCAACCGCTGCGCGACTTGGCCCGCGAGCTCGGCCTGACAGCGGTGGTGGGCATGCCGATTCGCCTGTCGGCGGACGCCCCGGTGTTGATCGGTGCGTTGGTCCTCGGTGCCGACGGCTCCCTCGGGGTCTACAGCAAGCAGCATCTGCACCCAGGGGAAGAAGTCGCCTTCGCCCCGGGGCATGGTGGCTCGATGCTGACAATGGGGCAGGATTGCATCGCCCTGGCGGTATGCGCCGATTTTTCCCACGCCAGCCATTCTGCCGCGGCAGCTGGGCAGGGCGCTACGCTCTATGCGGCGGGGGTGTTGATCACCGAGGCTGGCTACGTGTCCGATACGGCATTGCTGCAAGGATATGCCCGGCAGCATGCCATGACCGTGCTGATGGCCAATCATGGCGGCGCCACCGGAGGCTGGGAATCGGCTGGTCGCAGTGCCATCTGGGGGCCGGACGGTTCGCTGCTCGCGGCAGCGCCCGGCGCGGGCGAGCTGTTGGTGATCGCCCGCCGCGAAGTCAACGGCTGGGCAGGACAAGTCGTGCCGGTGGCAGTGCTTGGATGAGGTGTCCATGAGCTTCGAGTGGCGTGCGGCAACGGCAGGGGACATTGACTTCGCCCGGCAGCTGACCTGCGACAACATGCTTGCTTATTACCTCAAGCATGATTTGCTCTGGCAGGACGAAGCGTTCGACTTGGCCTGGATCATTCGCCAGAACTGGATAATCAGTCGTGCCGGTCAGGTTTTGGGCTTTGTCAGTCTCAGTCGTGACGCCCGGGCGTTGTATATCCGGGAGCTGCAGATCGACGAGGCGTTTCGTGGGCAGGGCGCCGGGACTTGGGCGATCGGACAGGTTTGGGGCTTGGTGGGCCTGGAGCGTCGCCCGGCGCTGCGCCTGACGGTGTTCAAGGAAAATCCGGCCAGGGCGTTGTACGAACGCATGGGCCTGCGCGTCGTGGGCGAAGACGAATATTTCCTGAGGATGCAGCGAGACGCCGGTGCTTGAAGCCTCGGACGTTGTGCCAATAAAGATGTGTTGTAACTTTTATCTGTTCCTTTGCGCTAGGTCTGCTGGACGCTTTTTGCTAAGGTGTTGTGCAACCCAAATAAGACCAAATCGTGAGGTGTCTGCTTGATTAGGGTGTTAGTGGTCGATGACCATGATCTCGTCCGTACGGGCATTACACGAATGCTGGCTGACATCGATGGCCTGCAGGTAGTTGGCCAAGCTGAATCCGGGGAAGAATCCCTGATCAAAGCGCGCGAATTGAAGCCCGACGTGGTGTTGATGGACGTCAAGATGCCTGGCATCGGCGGCCTTGAGGCCACGCGCAAACTGCTGCGCAGTCACCCTGACATCAAGGTGGTCGCGGTGACCGTATGCGAGGAGGATCCGTTTCCCACCCGGCTGTTGCAGGCGGGCGCGGCAGGCTACCTCACCAAGGGCGCTGGCTTGAACGAGATGGTCCAGGCCATTCGTCTGGTTTTTGCCGGGCAACGCTACATCAGCCCGCAAATCGCCCAGCAATTGGCGATCAAGTCGTTCCAGCCAACCAACGATTCTCCCTTCGATGCACTGTCGGAGCGGGAAATCCAGATTGCGCTGATGATTGTCGGTTGCCAGAAGGTGCAGATCATCTCCGACAAGCTGTGCCTGTCGCCAAAAACCGTCAACACCTACCGCTATCGTATTTTCGAGAAGCTTTCGATCAGCAGTGACGTCGAATTGACACTGTTGGCGGTGCGCCACGGCATGGTCGATGCCAGCGCCTGAAAATGACTGATTTGTTTGATCCAAGCGCGTTCCTGTCCACTTGCAGCGGTCGCCCCGGCGTGTACCGCATGTTCGATGGCGACGCACGCCTGCTTTATGTCGGCAAGGCCAAGAATCTCAAGAAACGCCTGGCCAGTTACTTTCGCAAGACCGGCCTCGCCCCGAAGACCTCTGCCCTGGTGGGGCGCATCGCGCAAATCGAAACGACGATCACCGCCAATGAAACCGAGGCCCTGCTGCTCGAGCAGACGCTGATCAAGGAATGGCGCCCGCCGTACAACATCCTGTTGCGCGACGACAAATCCTACCCCTACGTGTTTCTGTCCGACGGGGCGTTTCCGCGCCTGAGCATTCATCGGGGTGCCAAGAAGGCCAAGGGTAGGTATTTCGGCCCTTATCCCAGCGCCGGGGCGATTCGTGAAAGCCTCAGCCTGCTGCAGAAGACCTTCTTCGTTCGCCAATGTGAAGACAGCTACTACAAGAACCGCACCCGGCCTTGCCTGCAGTACCAGATCAAGCGCTGCAAGGCGCCTTGCGTGGGCTTTGTCGAGCCGCAGGTCTACGCCGAGGATGTGCGTCACTCGGTGATGTTCCTGGAGGGGCGCAGCAATGCGCTGACCGATGAGCTGTCGGCAGCCATGGAGGACGCGGCGGTCAACCTTGAATTCGAACGGGCCGCCGAGCTGCGCGACCAGATCGGCCTGCTGCGCCGCGTGCAAGACCAGCAAAGCATGGAAGGCGGCAGTGGCGATGTCGATGTGGTTGCCGCGTTCATCAACCCGGGCGGCGCCTGCGTGCACTTGATCAGTGTGCGCGGCGGTCGGGTGCTGGGCAGCAAGAACTTCTTTCCTCAAGTGGGCATCGAGGAAGACGTGTCCGAGGTCATGGCGGCGTTTCTGGGCCAGTACTACATCAGCAGTCCGGAACGCGACCTGCCTGCCGAGCTGATCGTCAACGTGGTCCATGAGGACTTCCCGGCCCTGATCGAAGCCATCGACAAGCTCCGTGGTCGTGAACTGACCATCAGCCACCGTGTTCGCGGTACCCGTGCCCGTTGGCAGCAACTGGCCGTGACCAACGCCGAACAGGCCCTGGGCGCACGCTTGGCCAACCGCCAACACGTGGCGGCGCGGTTCGATGCCTTGGCCGAAGTGCTGAACCTGGACGAGCCGCCGCAGCGGCTGGAGTGCTATGACATCAGCCATTCCAGCGGCGAGGCGACCGTGGCGTCCTGCGTGGTGTTCGGTCCGGAAGGCCCGATCAAGTCCGACTACCGCCGTTACAACATCGAAGGCGTCACGCCGGGCGATGACTATGCGGCGATGCATCAGGCGTTGATGCGGCGCTTCGGCAAGCTGAAGGACGGGGAGGGCAAGTTGCCGGACATCCTCCTGGTGGACGGCGGCAAAGGCCAGTTGTCCATGGCTCGCGATGTGCTCAATGAGTTGATGGTCCCGGACCTGATCCTGCTAGGCGTGGCCAAGGGCGCGACGCGCAAGGCCGGTTTCGAGACCTTGTACCTGAACGATGCCGCCCATGAATTCACCCTCAAGGGCGATTCGCCAGCGCTGCACCTGATCCAACAGATTCGCGACGAAGCCCACCGTTTCGCCATCACCGGACACCGTGCCCGCCGTGGCAAGACGCGCCGGACGTCTACACTGGAAGGTGTGGCAGGCGTCGGCCCGACGCGACGCCGCGACTTGTTGAAACATTTTGGTGGATTGCAGGAACTGTCTCGTGCCAGCATCGAGGAGATAGCCAAAGCACCCGGTATCAGTAAAAAGCTCGCAGAGTCGATTTATGCAAACCTGCATAGCGAGTAGAATGCCCGTCAACCTCGTAGCCAGTTGTGCCGATGAATATCCCAAATCTGATTACCGTCCTACGCGTCCTGCTCATCCCGATCTTCATATTGCTGTTCTATTTGCCGTACCACTGGAGCTACGTGGCCTCCGCCTCGGTCTTCGCCTTCGCCGCCGCGACGGACTGGCTGGACGGCTACCTGGCCCGACGCCTGGAGCAGAGCACGCCCTTTGGCGCGTTCCTCGATCCGGTGGCCGACAAGCTGATGGTCGCGGTGGCCCTGGTGCTGCTGGTGCAGGAACATGGCAACCTCTGGCTGACCTTGCCGGCGGCGGTGATCATTGGTCGCGAAATCGTCGTCTCGGCGCTCCGTGAATGGATGGCCGAGCTGGGCGCCCGTGCCCAGGTCGCCGTGTCGAACCTCGGCAAATGGAAAACCGCGGCGCAGATGCTCGCGCTGGTGATTCTGCTGGCCAACCCGTCGGATTTCAGCTTCTGGGTGCTGTTGGGCTATGCGCTGCTGCTGGTTTCCGCTGGGCTGACGTTGTGGTCGATGGTCCAATACCTGCGCGCCGCCTGGCCGCATCTGCGGACGGATGTAGAGCCGAAATAAAACTTTTTTGAATCAAAGGGTTGACGGCGTAATCTGAATCTATAGAATGCGCCACACCAAGACGCGGGAATAGCTCAGTTGGTAGAGCACGACCTTGCCAAGGTCGGGGTCGCGAGTTCGAGTCTCGTTTCCCGCTCCAAGATTCAGAAAAAAGCCACTCAGATGAGTGGCTTTTTTTTTGATTCCAGCAAGTGGAACAGACTAGGCTTTGTACGAAAAGTCGCGCAGGCACTTTTCGTACAAAGCCTAATGTCGTAGTCCCTGGCAACGGACTGTGCCTACACTGGAGCGGTCCGCAACGTCGAAGTATTTTCCATAGGAGGTTTTGCGTGCCCTGGAAGTCAAACTTTGTAGTGCTCGCCCTGTCTGCCGTTGCCTTTTCGGCGCAGGCTCAATCCGATCGTCAAGTGGTCGAGGACATGGTGACTCGCTCGGCCAATGTCTGCCCAGGCCACAGCACCGAGCGCACCACGCCCACGGTGAAGGCGGTGCCTGTTGGCGCGTTGCGGGTTATGCTTGACCGCGGCCTGGTCATGTGTCCCGACCGGCGCCTCGACGCCAACGCGCCGGCTGTGTTCTACGGCAGAGTTGGCGTATTCGAATGGAACCCGGAAGTGCCTGCAAGTTCGGAGGTGATCGTCAAGCAGATCGACGCCATGACCCGCAAGGACGAGTATCCATCTGACACCTTGGTTTGGGACGCCAAGGGTATGCCACTTGAACAACGCACCGTGCCGGCTTTCGAGCCCAAGCCAGGGGCTGCTGTGCTATACCAGATACGGTAAGCACATAGCGCCGCACAACCAGATCAGGCAAAGTAATCGGTATGCGGGTCTACGGTGCCTATCAACGTCAGTTCCACAGGTTCAGGCGCAGAAAGGTCCACGGGGAGCGCAGCACTATCGACGCTGGAGCGGGCGACGCTCGCCGTGCTGAACGTCAGGTTGCTGACGTCGAGTTGTCCGGTAAAGTTTCCATCGAGCACCAGCTCGAAGCGTTGGCCGTCGGCATTGGCCTCGAAGCTTTTCAGATAGGTGCGGGTATCGTCTGCGTTGTTAGCGATCAACACGGTGCCGTCGTATCCGTTCCCGATCCCGGTGAAACCCAGGGCACTGAGGTCGATGCGATCCTCGGCAGGATTGAAATCGAGTATGCGGTCACTGCCACTGCTGTCAGCGGTGCGAAAGCTGTCTGTCACGCTGGCATAGCGGAATACGTCGTTTCCCGCGCCGCCGGAGAGCAGGTCGCGGCCGAGATTGCCTTGCAGCACATCGTCACCGGCCAAGCCACGCAGGATTTCATCGGTACCCAAGCCTTTCAACACATCGCTGCCGGACGAACCCACTAAACGGGTGCTGCCGTCGGTGCTGCCGAAAGTGCCGTCCAGACTGCCATCGGCGTTTAGCCGAACCGCGGCAAAATCCCTGCCGCCATTGGCGAAAGCGCTTCCTCCCAGCAGAATCTTGCCGTCGTCCTGCACAGCTATTGCGTTGCCCGCGGCGTAATCGCCAGGCAGATTAATGCTGACTGAACCTTGGTTGCCGAAACTGACGTCGGGGCTGCCATCGGCATTGAAGCGCAGCACGGTGAAGTCATCGTAAGAGGTCGTGTTGGATAGCAGTATTTTACTATCGTCTTGCACCGCCACTCCGCCGCCGTAGCCGCCAACATTGTTGATCTCCATGATGCCATTGACGCCAAAACGGGTGTCCAGTTCTCCGCCAGCCGTGTATTTGAGCAAGCTGTTATGAAAGTCCGGGGCACCTTGGACGAGTATGCTGCCATCCGCTAGGGAGGTGAGGCCTAGCACGAAATCAAGCGTTCCAGGAGTCCTGCAGATCATCCAACGCTCCAGCCACAATGCTGTAGAGCCGTCGCGGCCCATTTCGAACCTCTGTGATCAGGCCGGCGTCGCGGAGTACTTTCAAATGCTGGGAAACGGCAGGCTGACTCATGGATAGATGGGCAACCAACTCATTGGCATGGCTTGGTGCCTGCCGCAGGCGCTCATAAATGGTTCGTCGAGTCGGATCGGCAAGGACGTTCAAGATTTTTTTATAAGGCATTACTTATTTTTTCGCTCGTCAAAGAGATTGCCACGTCAAGACTACGTCGGGCGTCCGGTTTTGATCGTCGTTAGAGAGACCCCCGTCCTTTAGCACGCATCCGTAATCCAATTTTTTGGACAGGATGCTCCATCTTCGGGTATTGCGGGGCGACCTGATCCAGCAGCTTCATACGGCACGATCTGTTCCATCCGCGTCAAGAAGATCTTGTACCGTGTACGCTTGCCCCTGTGCTCGCCCTCCTAAAGCTCAGCTGCATCGCTGTCATCTGTTCAATCTTGCGCTATTGCCGCTCGGCGAGGACAAGCTGTTTCGACCTTCGGTAGATCGTTAGCACGCAACGGTTCTAAAGAGACACGGTCGTCGCTGTCGCGGCATGCAACCGTTCGATGTCCTGCCTGGGTGGAGCGCCGAACAGGCGCCGATATTCACGACTGAACTGCGACGGGCTTTCATATCCAACCGCAAACCCCGCTGCGCCTGCCGTCGCGTTCCCTACCAGCATCAGGCGGCGCGCCTCTTGCAATCGCAACTGCTTCTGGTATTCGAGCGGCGTCAGGCCTGTGATGCCCTTGAAGTGTGCGTGGAGTGAGGAGGGGCTCATGCCTGCCTCGGCCGCAATGTCTTCGATGCGGATTTGGCCGTCGAACCGCCGGCGGATTACGCTGATGGCGCGGCTTACCTGGTTGAGGCGGCTGCCTGCTGTTGCGACGTGGCGCAGCATCGGACCGTGTGGGCCAGTAAGGAGCCTATAAAGGATCTCTCGCTCTATGAGGGGCGCCAGAGCGCCGATTGTCTCGGGCCGGTCGAGGAGTCGAACAAATCTGCAGACAGCATCGATAAGGTCCGGATCGCTGGGGTGTACTCCAAGTATCGGTAGATCGGTGTGAGATGAAGTGCGGCCCTCCGTCATCAACAGCTCTGCAAGTAGTACGGGATCGAACCCGATCTTGCAGCAAAGGTAGGGTTTGTCTGGGCTCGCATTGATGACGTGGCATAGGAGGGGCATGTCGACTGAGACCAGTAAGTAGTTCGCGGCGTCGTAGACCACGCTGCGCTCGCCCATCGAAACGCGGTTCGCCCCTTGGGCGATCAGGCAAAGCCCAGCCTCATAAACCACCGGCGTCGGCATGCTAGGCCGATCTACATGGACCAGTGATAAGCGGGGTATGGCGGTGACGCAGAGGCCAGATCCGGGGGCGTGGCGGTCGATTGCGCTCGCGAGTTCGTTGATCCTGTCCATGAAGGCCTTCTTGAGTCGAGTTCACGCCAGGCTGGCGCCGCATCCAATCTTAGAAGATCGTGCAAACTATTTATAGGATCGCACTACCGCATGTTGCGACCCAAGTAACATCCTGAGTGCCTCATTTAAGGACGGAAAGGATCGGTTCATGACCTCCAAAATCGACAAAGTGGTGCTAATTACTGGCGCATCGAGCGGCATCGGCGAGGCGACCACGCGGGAGCTGGCGGCTGCAGGCGCGCGGCTGTTCATTGGCGCACGTCGCGGCACGCGGCTGGAGGCATTGGCGGACGAGCTCGGTGAGAATGTTGCGTGGCGCGAGCTCGACGTAACCGACGGCTCCGCATTCGATGCGTTCGCCGGTGCGGCGAAGGAGCGGTTCGGTCGGATCGACGCGCTGGTCAACAATGCTGGTGTCATGCCGCTATCGATGCTCGCCGCGCTCAAGAGGGACGAGTGGAAGCGGATGATCGACGTAAACATCCACGGCGTCCTCAACGGCATCGCCGCAGTGCTGCCCGACTTCATCGCGCAAAAGAATGGGCATGTCATCAATATTGCCTCCATCGCGGCGCGTATCGTGATGCCATCGTCTTCTGTCTATTCCGCGACCAAGCATGCAGTGCGTGCAATTACCGAAGGGTTGCGGCAGGAGCACGATATGATTCGTACGACTCTCATCTCGCCCGGACCTACCGCAACCGAACTGGGTCACGACGTCACCGACCCCGATATCGCCGCAATGCTCAAGGTCTCGATTCCGCAGGGAATGTCTCCTGACGCGATCGCTCGGGCGATCCGCTACGCACTTGAGCAGCCCGATAGCGTCGACGTCAACGAGCTGGTCGTACGGCCGACGGCCTCTGCAATGTAGACTGGCGACACGCCAGTTTTCGGCCAACACAGACTGAATCGCCGAGCGTTTCGTTAAGTTTATCGGAGCGCCTGGCGCGGCTCGAATTTTGTAGCAGATCATTCTGACGGCATTTTAGTTATCGACATGACAACGTTTCAGCTTTGGCTGCGGTACCGATCGATGCTCCGGACCCGATAACATATCGTCGGATGGCACCGTCGTGTGTGCGGCGATGAACATGGCGACAGCCGACCGGCAATAGGATTCGATTTCGTTGTCGTCCTCTGCTCTCGCCTCATCGAAGCGCGCGATCATCAGGAGATCGGATCCTTTGAAAAACGCAGCAAACAAACGGGCGGATTGCAGAGGATCGGGCACGTGCAGAGCCGCCTTCGCGTGCAACTGACATAACACGGCCTCGATCTGGGCGATGACATGGGCGGGGCCGACTTCGTATTGGCGCTTGCTTAACGACTGTTGATTCGTCTTGTCGGCCATGATCATGGCTTCGACACTACGGACGTCCGGGCTCAACAGTGTGCGAAGCAGGGCTGATCCCACCGTCAGGAGCTGCTCCTCGGCAGACCCGTCGAAGCCTTCAAAAAGAGCTTGTGGTGTGACCCGATGGCAGTGGGCCGCAATGGCCGCGCTGAACAGCGCCTCCTTGTTCTCGAAGTGCCGATAGATGCTGAGCTTGGATATCTTCGCCCGCTGGGCGACCTTGTCCATTGTCGTCGCTTGAAAACCAAATTTCACAAATAGTTCGCCCGCGGCGGCGACTATCGTTTGGCCGAGCGCCTCATTGGCGCGCCGGCCGCGCCGGGACTGGCTGTTTTCAGTCATAAGAAATCCAGTACTTGACAGTATCCTAATTCTTGAATTACGGTACTTCAAAGTATCTTAAGGCTGCAAGCGAATCTTCCTTCATCCATACGCGGAGCCTATCACCATGAATGACGTCATCATCATCGGCGGCAGCTTTGCCGGGCTCGCCGCAGCCCTGCAGCTCGGCCGTGCCCGCCGCAAGGTCACCGTTCTCGATACCGGCCTGCCGCGCAATCGCTTCGCCGACCACTCCCATGGCGTGCTTGGCCACGATCACAAGCCTCCATCGGACATCCTGGCCGAGGCGCGGCAGCAACTGGCGCGTTATCCCGCGATCAAGCTGGTCAATGCCCGCGCCGACAGCATCTCCGGTACCCTCGACAATTTCTCCGTCCTCACTGGCGATGGCGAAAGCCTTGGCGCGCGACGCCTGATCCTGAGCTATGGCGTCGCCGACCAGATGCCTGCTGTTCCGGGCTTTGCCGAAGGCTGGGGCACATCCATCATCCCGTGCCCCTATTGCGATGGCTTCGAAGTCGCCGACCAGCATTGGGGTCTCGTCTGGTTCCGCCCGCAGTCCCACATTCAGGTCAAGCTGTTTCAGCATTGGACCGACAGGTTGACGGTCTTCGCCGATGGTCACGACATTGCACCCGATATCCGGGCCGATCTGGCCCACCGCAACATACCTATCGTTGATGGCCGGATCACCGGGATCGCCCGTCACGGGGGCCATAGCGCCACCGTCAAGCTCGATACCGGCCCCGATGTCGCAGTCGACATTCTGTTCGCGCATCCGCCCACCGAGCCGTCCGCAAGCCTGCATGACTCATTGGGACTCGCCACGGTCGATACGCCCCTCGGCATCGTCCTCAAGGTCGACGAGCGCCGCGAAACCAGCATGCCCGGCATCTATGCCGCCGGCGACCTCGCCACCCCCGGACTGCCCTCAGTCACGACGGCATCATGGCAAGGTGCAATGGCGGGTATCTTCGCCCAGCAGTCGATGCTGGTTTGAGAGCAGGCAGCATCGATCACCCTGGTTCAATTTCACAATAGACAGGAGCGCCACCATGCCCGCCATAAAACCATTCAAACCTCTAGACGAGAAATTTCCGTTTGACCGCCAACTCGGTATCGCGGCCGCGCCCCTCGTGCTTATCAACCTCTTCATGGTCGTCGATCCCGCTGATGAAGCGGGCTTCCTGGACGCTTTCAAGGCAGCTGCCGAGATCATAACGAAGCAACCGGGCTTCATTTCCATGCAACTACATCGAGCGATCGGCGATAGCCCGACTTACCTGAACTATGTGAAGTGGGAATCCACCGAGGCGGTCCGCGCCGCCTTCACTGATCCCGCGTTCCTCGCGAAACTTCCAGCATATCCGTCATCCGTCGTGGCCAGCCCGCATCTGTTCCAGAAGGTCGCCGTCCCCGGCTTCTGCACGGCCTGACTAAAATATGGCATGGCGCGCTGACGAGTATCTTCGCCCAGCGCTCGATGCTGGCTTGAGAGCACAAATTGGAGATGAGTATGACCGTCGAGCCGCACAGCGCGGGTGTGCGCTTCCCTCCACCCTTACTCTATCTGGGAGCGCTGCTGTTGGGGCTGGCGGCGGAGCGGTTCATTACCCTGCGCTCTTTCGGCATCGACTGGCGGTTGCTGGTCGCGGCGGGCGCGCTGCTGTTCGTTGCCGGCGCGGCGATGATGCTTGCAGCGGTAGGGCTGTTCCGGCAGCTGGGCACCAACATTCCGCCGTCGCAGCCAACGACCCTCATCGCAACGACCGGTCCCTATCGGTGGACGCGCAATCCCATGTATCTCGGCATGGCGCTTATCTATGCCGGCCTTGCGATTGGCTTTGACGGACCGATCGCCTTCGCCTTGCTCCCGTTGGTGCTAACCGCGATCCAGAGGCAGGTGATCGCCCGCGAGGAACGTTATCTCGAAGTGAAGTTCGGCGACGACTACCGCCGCTACAAGGCCGAGGTTCGCCGCTGGCTCTGACTATTCCGCTCCGCGGCTGGCGACTGCGGAACCTCGAGACCACGAAACCAGCATGCCTGGCATGGCCCCGGACATCCTGAAGGTTGCGAGCCTGTATCACGACCAATCGACTGGCCGACTGACCTCCCAGTCCACCCGCGCGCGGGAGCAGGCGCATATGTCCAAGACCAGAAACACCGAAGCCAGCATCAGCACTTTTCGCCCGACCACTCGGGGCGGCGCTGATAAGTCCTTGCTCCAGCAAGTTATTCGTCAGCATAAACAGCTTCTTGTTAAGGCCTGTGCATGTGAAGCGTTCAGCGAGTGGCGGTGGGCTTTTTCAGCAGGATGAAGCCTGAAATCAGGATCAGGGCCAGACCGGCCGCGGTGCGGCCATTGAGCACTTCGTTGAACAGCAAGGCCCCCCAGGCGATGGCGAAGATCAGGTAGGTGTAGTCGAATGCGCCGATGATCGAGGTCTCGCCGATTTGATAGGCCCGAGCAATGCCGGTGCTGACCAGTAGCATCAGGACCGCTAGCAGCACCATCACGCCCCAGTCACTGATTGCCATCGGCGACCAACCGCCCACCAGGAACCGCAGGCCCTCGTTGCCCGGTAGGTAAGGGCCGGTCTGTGCGACGACAACGCTGCCGACCATACCCATCAATAGCAGGACGATGTTGAGAGCCAAGGCCAGCTGCATCGGTACCTCCTTCTGAACTCGATAGCAGCTGTCCGCCTTGCACCGTTCGGCGGCGATCAACCAACGGGGAACGGTGATGCGGTCAGGCAGGGCGCTGTCCGGCTTGAACGTCTTACAATCATCCAACTGGCCACCGAGATCGAACCGATCGCGATGGATGTCCAGCAGCGCTGCCGACTCCAGGCTCAGCCACAGCTCCGGCGCTACGGTGACGACGATTGATTTGAGGATGCGTTTACGTTCTTCCTGCTGCAGATGAGTCGGTAGAAAATCGGTAAAGGCGGGAACAAAGGACATAGAATCTCTGCATCAGGTCCTGGAGTTGCTACAAGGTTGTCGGTCGGCAGACAACTATTCGAGGAGTTTATGCCCTGTTGGTCTTATGGATATTACAATGCCAGTTTGATGATCGTTCATCCCATTGGCTTTGGGTAGCATCCAAAAGCCTTGCTTGGAATTACCTTGTTTTCGCTCTTGTAGCACCCCAAAAATAAGTCCAGAATTGAGTCTTTTCCTGCTCCAGAAAGAAAAGAAACCCTTTAGATTTCAATGAGTCGGACACCAGATGCGAGTCTCATTTCCCGCTCCAATTATTGTTCTACAGGCTTCTATTGAAGTTTGCAAAAACTGAAAAAAGAGGCTTCGGCCTCTTTTTTTCGTTCCAGTAAGTTCCACTCGAAAACACTACCATCCAAGTTTTCTTAATGCATTTTGTAATACATTAATCCGGCGCTCGGTAGATCAATTTTTCATCGGACTCGCCTCTCGGGAAATCGTACAAATCTCCTCTATTCAAACGAGGCGGATATTGTACGTGGCCACTTGCTGAAAACTTACGCCATTTCGAGAATCTTGGGATGAAGCGTTAAAGAACAAGTCTGTTCTTTTGCTAGTGAGCGTTTTTCCGTTGCAAGATCGTCCTATAGCAGACGTATCACATCGATCGTCAACCCCGTTAGTTTTTATGCTCTTGCAATAGACATCTGTGAGAAACGCTCAGTTAAAGGAGAGGCGTAACGCATTCTCCATGCTGGCCAGCTTGATTTGAGTTTCCTCATACTCATCTTCCGGTCGAGACCCATCGACGATCCCACACCCCGCAAACAAGTGACAATGCTCAGGCGTAATCAGTGCCGAACGCAGGGCCACCAGAAAATCTCCATTGCCTCTCGAGTCTAGCCAGCCCACCGGCGCCGCGTACCAGCCCCGATCAAAGCCTTCGTGATGCCGAATGAAGCTCATTGCTGTCGCGCCTGGCAAACCTCCGACCGCTGGGGTGGGGTGTAAGGCCTGGATGCCGTCCAGCAAGGTGTACCGCTCTTTGAGCTGCGCCCTGATCGGGGTGCTCAGATGCTGCACCGTGGCCAGCTTCAGGAGTTCGGGTTGGGGGGCAGCGTGCAGTTGGCTGACGATGCTGCTCAATCCCTGCTGGATGGTCTGCACCACCAATTGGTGTTCGTGCAACTCCTTGATGTCCGCTAATAAGGCTGAGCCCACGTCCTGATCCTCCTTGGGAGTCACGGCGCGGCGAGCGCTACCCGCGAGGGCATGGGTGCTTAGATTGCCTTGCTGGCAACTGAGCAGCCGTTCCGGGGTTGCACCCATGAAACAGCTGTCTCCACGGTGGAGGGCGAAGAGGTGGGCTTGGCTGCGTCGCTCGTGCAGTCGGCGCATGACGGCACCGCTGTCAAGGGTGGCGTCCAGCTGATATTCGATGTGGCGGGCGAGCACCACTTTGCTCAGGTCGCCGCTGTCGATGGCCTGCAAGGCGTTGGCGACTTTGGCCTGCCACTGCGGCGCTGGTAATGCGTTGCGTTCGATAACCTGGGGGGGCGATGCCGGGGCGTGTGGGGAGGCGAATAGCTCTGCGTACGCCGCCAGACTGGCATGCGCCAGCACGGCTGGATCGCTGTCGGGTTCTACCACGCACTGGCATCGCAGCCAGCGGCCATCGTTGTCTTCGCTGAGAAGCCAATGGGCAAGGTGAAAACTGGCATCGGCAAACGGTGCCCAATGTTGCGCGCAAGGCTGCTGCGCGTCGAAGCGCATGCCCCCCAGCAGCAGGGGTAGAAGGGGGCCGTCGAGCACCGCGTCGGCGCACAGCGCGAGCCATTGACGGTTCACGTCGGCCAATCGCTGGGCCCCCGCCGCTTCGATCTGCCAGGCGCAGCCCAGGCCGAACAGCGTTAGGGCTGGCGAATGAGCGCACCAGAAGAAGCCCTGCCGGTGCGTTTCGTAGAGCACCAGGGGATCCAGAGTTGGCGCGGGGTGTGAGCTCACGGCGACGACGGGGCGCTGATACTTCAGCGCGCACTGGTGAGCAGCTTCAAACGCGTTTAACAAGGCGGCTTTGTTCATATGGCCGTGCTCTTTTTCTGCAGCCAGAACGCCGTCTGTTCCGCGATGTACCAGTGGATGATCTGATTGAACAGGCCCTCGATGAATTCGCCGTCCAGACCGGCTTCCTGTGCCCATTGCCGGCGCTGCGGCAACATCGCCGCGACGCGGTCCGGTGCGGCGATACTGGCCTGGTCGGGCTTGAACGACGAGGCCGCCTTGACGTATTGCATGCGTAGCCCCAGGGCATCGATGATCTGCCGGTCGAGGGTGTCGATGGCGTGACGAATGTCCGGCAGGCCGGTGCAGTGTTCCGGGGTTTTCATACCGAGTCTCCTTGAAGATAGGCAGCGCGTTGCAGCAGGTGATGGATAACGGGGCGCGGCTGTTGCTTGAGGTAAAAATGGTCGCCGTCGAATAGGCGGATATCCGGGGTGTGCTTGCTCAGATCCGCCCACGCCCGGGCCTGGTCCAGGCTGACGTCGGTGTCGGCCCGGGCCAGCAATACGTCGATTGGCGCCGTCAGCCGATCAAGCCGCGCCGGTCGCCAGGTCTCGATGGCCTGGTAGTCGCTGCGCAGGGTTGGCAGGAACAGTGCGCGCAGTTGCGGGTTGTCCCACAAGCCTGTGGCCTCGGCGTCCTGGCGCAGAATGTCGGCAATCAGCGCGGCGTCGTCCTGGCGGTGCAGGTCGCTGCACGGTTGCCGGTGCGGTGGCGGGTGGGCCGAGGCAAACACATGTTCGGCGCCGAAACCTGCCGCCTCCAGATGCACACCGACGGCGTAGGCCAGCGCCGCGCCCATGCTGTGGCCAAACAGCCACAGCGGGCGGATGGGCAGGCTCAACAGGGCTTGGCTGATGTGCTCGGCCAGAGTGGCCAGGCACGCAATACGCGTCTCGTTGAACCGTTCTTCACGTCCGGGATACTGCACGGCCAGCAAGTCGATATCTCCCGGCAGGTGCGTCAGCCACGGGCGGAAGAAGCTCGCACTGCCGCCAGCGTGCGGCAGGCACACCAGGCGGGCGCGGGGGTGGTCGCCCTCACGCAATACACGCAACCACGCGGACAATTCGCCGTTCATAAGGCCTGCACCTGTTCCGCCAGCGCCTTGCGGTTGACCTTGCCCAGCCGTGTCAACGGGAACTCGCGCAGCACCTGCAAGCGATCCGGCAATTTGTAGGCGGCCAATCCTCGCTCGCGCAGCCAGGCGTTGATCGGTCCCAGCTCGACGTGTTCCGCGTGGGCCAGCACACAGGCGCAACTGCGCTCGCCCAGCAGCTCATCGGCCAAGGCCACCAGCGCGACATCGCGAATCAACGGATGGCCCAGCAGCAGATTCTCGATCTCTTCCACCGGGATTTTCTCGCCGCCGCGGTTGATCACATCCTTGGTCCGCCCCTCGACAATCAAATGGCCTTCGGGCAAGCGTCGCACCAGGTCGCCGCTGCGGTAGAAACCATCGGCAGTGAAAGCGCGCAGATTCTGCTCGTCGGCGTTGTAGTAGCCACGGATGGTGTAGGGGCCGCGCACCAGCAGTTCGCCCACGGCACCTGGCGCGACAGGAACGTCATCGGCGTCGACAATGCGAATCTCGTCATCGGCGGTCAGTGGCAGGCCCTGGGTTTCGAAGATGCGCGCTTGCGGGTCATCCAGCGGCGTAAAGCACAGTAGCCCTTCAGCCATGCCATAGACCTGTTGCAGCCCACAACCCAGGGCCGGGCCGATACGCGCGGCGATCTCGGCCTTGAGCCGCGCTCCCCCGACCTGCAGCCATTGCAGGCTGCTCAGGTCATGGTCGGACCATTGCGCCATTTCCAGCCACAGCAGCACCAGCGGCGGGATCAAGGCGGTATGGGTGATGCGTTCGCCCTCGATCAGTTCGAAGGTGGTTTCCGGGCTGGGCTCCGGCGCCAGCACGAGCGTAGCGCCGACACTGAACACTCCCAATGCGCCGGGTGAGGCCAAGGGAAAGTTGTGCGCCACCGGCAACGCCGCCAGGTAGCGGGTATGGCTGTTGAAGCCGCACGCGCGGGCCGCCAGGCGGGCATTACAGGCGTAGTCGTCATGGGTGCGTGGAATCAGCTTGGGCAGGCCGGTGGTGCCGCCGGACAGCAGCAGCACGGCGACTTCCCGTGAGTCCGGCGCGGGCAGCGCGCGAGGCTGAGCGACGCAGTCGCCCAGAGCAACGAATTCCTCGGCCGTCCCGACCACCCAGACCTGTTGCAGGCTCGGCGCCTGTTCACGCAGGGCGCGCGCCAGCGGTCGATAATCGAAGCCCAGGTGCCGATCGACGATCACGTAGGCCACGGCCTGGCTCAGGTCGGCCAGGTGGCGCAGTTCATGTTCGCGATGGGCCGGCAGGGCGAACACCGGAATCACACCCAGGCGCAGCAGGGCGAAGGTCAGGCTGAAAAACTCGGCGATGTTCGGCAGTTGCACCAGCACCCGCTGGCCGGCGCGCAGGCCCCGATCGGCGAGGCCGGCGGCCAGGCGGTCGGCCTGCAGGTCGAGTTCGGCGTAACTCCAACGCCGCTGACCGTCCACCAGCGCCTCTTTGTGCGGCGTGCGCTTCGCCTGCTCGCGCAACAACTGGCCCAGGGGGACGCCCTGCCAGTAGCCGTATTCGCGATAACGGCGGATAAAGTCGTCGGGCCAGTCGGTGCATCCATCAAGCATGGCAATCTCCTTGAGCGGTTGGGCACCCCAGCAAACGGGCGCCGTGCAGAGTCAGCGGGTGCGCCAGGCCAGCGATCTGCACAGCCTGTACGCCGGTGTAATCAGCCGCCTGGATACGCAGCAAAGGGTCGTCACCGGTCAGCAGGCTGAGGGCGGTGTGGTCGGCGGGGTTCACACCCAAGTGGATCGCCGCCAGGCCCGTTGCACCGTTGGGGTGAATCATTCGGGGCGGATGCTGGGCCGGCTCATAGGGTGTGACGAGGAAGGGCAGGCGGTCATGGCGCGGGTAGACGAAACGAAAGCGCGTCTGGCTGCCATCCGCGCAGGTACGCCGCCAGTTCACCGGGCGGCCCATGGCCACGCCGCAGCCCGCAAGCCCCTTGAGGCGCGGCGCCAGGGCCGGGGTCTCGCACAGCAGCGCCAGGTCGCAGAAACCTTCGCCGTGGGCAGCCCAGCGCAACATCCGTCGTCCAGCGCCACGGCCGGCCAGGCAGTCGATGGGCCACTTGAACAGCCAGGCGTGACGCGGTGTGGTGAGCAATTCAATGATCGGCCCGTGGCTGAACCAGATATGCGCGTGTTGGGCGCGAGCCTCGGCGGTGGCGTAGGTCACTTCGAAACCGGCGGCGCGGAAATTCGCCACGGCCTGGTGCAAGTCGCGCACCCAAAGCAACACATGGCTGCAAGTGGAGGAGGATCGGGCAGTGTTCAAAACGGCAGCGCTCCCAACAGTTGGGCGGTGTCGTCACCGCGAGGCGGTTGCACGGCGCCGGCAAGGGCCTGGAGGTCGGCCAGCGGTAGCGCGCGGGGCACGGGCGGCTCAATCAAGACGGGCATGCCGATCAGGTTGTTCATTTCGCGCCACGCCATGGCCACTTCGGTGGCCCAGACGCCACTGCGCAGACGCCGCGACGGTTCATCGATGTCGCGGCATAACTCGTCCAGGGCGATGCTGACCGCGTCGGGCCAGACCTGATTGAACACCTGCTGGTAGCTCTTGGGCACCTGCGGATCGAGCATCACCATCGTCGGTCCGGCGAGCCGTTCGCTGCCCGGCCCGGTCATGATCAGGCGGTCGGTGCTGTCCCTTGAGGCGTGCAGGCGCGGGTTCCACAGCACCGGGCCGTGGGTGTCGGCCAGGCTCAGCACCCCGGCTTCACAGCCGACTTCGAGGCGATGAAGCAAGAACGAGTGGTTGTCCGGGTCCTTGGGGTGCACTTGGTTCTGCACCCGCAAGCTGATGGGTACGCCATTGAAACGGGCATCGAGCCGCGTGAAGGGTTGCCCCGCGAACGCAGGGGCGGGTGCCGCGAACGTCCAAGGCCGCAGACCACCGGCCAAGCGCCCGAGAATATCCAGCAGGGGATAGGCCACCTGGCTGTTGCAGGCAGCCTCGATGTACGCCAACCCCTGGTGATCGTGCAGGTAAGCGGCCACTGCGAGAAAACGCCGGATCGCCAGGATATTCGGGTACAGCGTATTCACCGCATAGGCGGCTTGGCCCTGGCGTGCGGCCTGCATGCACACGGCGATTTCGCGGTGGTGCACCGGGTGCTCCTGCAATACGTGGATGCCACGGCGCAGAAGTTGTTGGGCCAAGTCACCGCCGACGCCCCCGGTTGCGCCGGAGCGCACCACCACGCAGGCGATATCGACGTCATCCGGCACCTGTTCGACGGTCTCGTACAGCGCCACTCCATAATGCTCGGCGCAGGCCCGTGAGTAGGCATTGCCACGCGACAGGATGCCCACGAGCTGGTAGCGGTCATGGGCGCGGGCCAGGGCCTGCAGGTAGATGCGACCGAATGCGGTGCCGGCCACGATCACGCGTTTACGCACAGGAATGCTGTTCATGGCCAGGTCTCCGGGAGGCGAGCCCACAGGGCCAGCGTGTGGTCGTCGGGCAACTGGTCGGGCAGTTCGAGGGACAGAGCGGGTTCCTCGAGGTGCGCGGCCAATGCCGCGCGGCTCAGCCGCTGGGCAGGTACCTGGGCGACGAAGACGCGATGGCCCAGGCGCGCCAGTGGGTGCCCGGTGGCGGGCAGGCTGCGGTTGCCCTGGAACCCGGCCCTGGCCAGCGCGGTTTGCCACTGCGCGAGGTTGAGGAAGGTGGCGCTGCTGTGCTGACGTTCATCATCGGCCTGGTTGAGCATGAAGGCCTGTGATGCCATCACCCAGAACTCCTCCTGCGTGGGTTCGCTGAACACCAGCCAGCCGCCCGGCTTGAGCAAGGCGAGCAGGGTCGCCAGGGAGCGCTCGGTGTCGCGCGCGGCATTGAGCACGCCACCGGCGATGATCAGGTCCCAGCTCTGGCTGCGATAACCCTGGGCCAGGGCGGGGCGGTCGATGTCGAACACGCCGTGGCGAACCCATGGCCAGGCGTGCAGACGCTTGGCGGCCTGCTCGCAGAAATAGCGCGACACGTCGGTGCATAGGTAGTCCACCGAAGCATTTGCCAGGGCGGGCAATACTGCGTGGGTGGTAGCGCCGGTACCGGCACCGACTTCCAGCACGCGCAACGGTACGCCGGCCGGTTGGCGCGCGGCCCAGACTCCCACCCAATGGGCTACGGCGCGATGCTGGTACTGCGCCGCCAGGCTTTCGCGGTACAACGCCGCCGCGCGTTCGGTGCGCCCCTGCGGAAATAGCAGGTGCACAGCCGCACAGTCGCCGCGCATCAGCGCCGGCAATTGGCGCGCATTCTCTCGAGCATATTCGAGGGTGCCGCTGCCTCCGGTGTTGCGCGTCCAGTCCAGGGTCAGTTGCGTCCAGATACCCTCGAGGGCTTCGTCGCCCCAGGTGCTGGCGTCAAGAGTGGGATGTAATCGGGTGCTTTCGCGGCGCAACAGGCCTTGCCCTTGCAACACATCCAGCCAGCGTGCGATCAGCGCGCGGTGACCCGGCGCGATGCCGCCATGTGCCAGCGCTCGGGCGACATCGTTCAGCGGTGCGGGCAGCAGGCCGCAATGGTCCAGGCCGTTGAGCATCGACAATAACGCGGCGTGGCCCAACCGATCGTTGAGTCGTGCCGCTTCGACGAGTCGTTCGGTGGAAAACTGCTGATTGAGGGCGGCTTCAGTTTCATCGAGGTGATCCTCGACCCATGCTGCCTCGCAAGGGTGAGGCACGGCGAACAGGGTCTGGCCGTGCAGCGCGACGCTGTTCACGTCGGGATGCCCAAGGGCACGCTCGCGCCAGCGCTGCTGCTCGAGCTTGACGCTGACCAGGTCGCGCCAGTCGCCAAGGGCCTCCGTAAACCCCTGGACGCGGCAATTGAGCTGTGCCGCCGCGCGTTCGGCGAGTTGCCAGTCGCCCGGTTGCGCCGTGACGAACAGCAGCTGTTCCAGGTGGCTCAGATCGGTCAACGGCAGCGCGGGGAAGTCCAGCAGCCGTTCCAGCTGTTCGGCATTCATGACCGCCACGGCGGGGCGCTGGCGTTCGATGATCGCCAACAGGCGTGCCGGGGAGCGCTGGTGAGTACCCAGGTCGGTCAAGGCAGGCAAATGCCATGGAAACGTGCCGACGGGCAGAGCAGTCAGCAGAATGTCAACGTGCAGCGTCATCAAGAAGCTCCTACGGCGTGAAACAAACGTTGCCCGGCGGCCGCCAGCGGGTCG
Organism: Pseudomonas sp. NFACC46-3; assembly: GCF_900114515.1. Classification (NCBI taxonomy): domain Bacteria; kingdom Pseudomonadati; phylum Pseudomonadota; class Gammaproteobacteria; order Pseudomonadales; family Pseudomonadaceae; genus Pseudomonas; species Pseudomonas sp. NFACC46-3. The sequence goes on along the minus strand of NZ_FOTH01000001.1, from coordinate 582,901 downwards.
GTTGCGGCGGGCCATACTTCGAGCAACTGGAAACCTTGGGCCTGCAAGGCCTGGCGCCATGCATCGGGCGTGATGAAGACCTCATCGGTATCGCGCAACGGCGCACCGGCGGGCGGTGATAGCAACAGGTGCATGAAGGTCAACATGGCCGGGTTGTCCGCAATGGACTCACTGAACAACAGGCTCCCGCCGTCTCGCAGGCAAGCACGAATCTGCCCGAGGCTGCGGGGCAGATCGCGGGCGTTGTGCAGCGTATTGCCAGCGACCACCAGGTCCTGGCTGCGCGCCGCGATGCCTTGTCCGGCGAAGTCTTTATCAAGGTCGAGCAAGCCGAAGTGCATCCCCGGCTCCAGGCGAAACTGGCGCTGGGCCGCGCTGGTGAAAAGCGCACTGATGTCGGTAAAGCGATAGTCCTTTTCGCGTTCCTGCAACGCTGCAAGCACGGCGCGAGTGGTGCAGGCGGCACCGCCCCCCAGCTCCAGCACCCGCAGCTCATTGCCGTGGACCGCGGTTTCGCCCGCCCGTGTCGCGAGGGCCTGATTGATCGCCGCGGTGAAGTGGTTGTGCTGGTAAACCCCGAGCACCGCGACGGGGTCACCCGATTGCAACAGCAACGGTGCCAGGGTGAGTTGATCGCGCAACAGGTCAGGCAAGCATTCGATGACCTGGCGGTGCAGGGTGGCCATGTTGGGCGGGAAGCCCAGTTCCGCGTACAGCTCGGACAGGTTTTCGACGGCGGCCTTGGGGGGCGTGTCCTGCCAGGCGAGGTGTTCAGCGTCTTCGCCCAGTGCCCCGGCGCGGGTCAGCGCCGCCAGCCAGCGCCGTACGATCCAGGCATGGCGGGGCGCTGTACCTAACGCTTGGTTGATCTGCCCGGCGCTGCGCCAGGCCTGCAATGGCAAGGCCCGGGTGTCCAGCAACACCTGGGCCATCACCCCCAGGCTCAGGTGTTCGAGTTCGTTCAGAGCGTTGTTCATAGGCAACCTTCTTCGACGCTGTGCAGGTGATCGAGTGGGCCGTGCAGCAGGTTCAGGGCACGGATCGCCGAGGTGCGTTGCAAGCGTTCAAGGCTGACGGCGGGCGGCAATACCTGGGCGGCGTAATGGCAGCCGGTGCTGATTTCACCGTGCGCCACGCTGACCACCGTGGCCGCCGCCATTGCACCGGTCAGCGCCGCATTGCCTGCACCGCTGAGCACCAGGCTGCAGGTGCGCGCCTGGCCGTTCCACAGCCCGTCGAGCTGCAGCAACAACGTGACGAAGGGGGCCTGGCCGCTGAGGTCCAGCAGGCTGGCCTCGCACAACCGCCGAACCGCTTCGGCGCGCGGCAGGCTATGGGCCAGGTCCAGCGCCTTGAGCACATGCCCATCGGTGATCACGTTGAACCATTGGCCGACATCCAGGCGCAGGTCCATCGCCAGGCGTTCGCCCTCCTGGTTCAAATAGGGCAACACGTGAACCTGGCCGGGGAAACACGGCAGCAGCACGTCGCGGCTGCGGCGTAGCGCTCGGCTGCATCGGCCGTTGCGCCAGGCCGCCAAGGGTTCGTTGGTGCCATCCACCGCGCCTTGCAGGAAATCATCGGCGGCCACGGCGGTGAAGTGGTCACGCAAGCCGAAATAGCTGGTCAATTCGAGGACTTGGGTGAAGGCTTGCTCGGCCAGCCAGCGCGGCAGCAAACCGGTGAGCCCCGGTTGCAGACCGGCACCGAGGACGGCGCAACGGTTGCGCCATTGATGTGGGGCACGTGTCATCTCGCCGGCCGCATCCACGTAATGCGCATCGGCTTGCAGCGCCGCCCGTGCGGCACGGTCCGCCAGCCGCCAAGAGGGGCCGGCGCAGTTGAGCAGCACGTCGCAGCCGCGGGCGAACCCGGTCAGGGCAGGGGCATCATTGAAATCCACCGCCGTCCATTGCAACCGGGCGTCGGGCCATTGCTGCTGCAGCGATGCCAGGCAGCGCGCACCGTTGCCTGGATCGCGCCCGCCCAGGCGAAGCTCGTTCACGCCCAGGCTCAACAGCGCCCGAGCGCTGGCCAGACCGACATCGCCACTGGCGCCCAGCACACCGATCAGCATGGCTGGGCCTGCGCATTCAGGCGCCAGCCACCGGCGCGCTGGCGATCACGCCAGAACCCGGCGTAACGTCCGTCGAGGGCCAGCAGTTGCGGGTGAGTGCCGGCTTCCACGAGGCGGCCCTGGTCCAGCACCAGAATCTGGTCGGCGGCCATGATGGTCGGCAGGCGATGGGCGATGACCATTACCGTCGAGCTTTGCTTCAGGCTACGAATCGCCGCCTGTACAAAGGCTTCGTTGTGCGGATCCAGTGCGGCCGTGGCTTCATCCAGCAGCACGATCGGGGCGCGCTTGAGCAGCGCCCTGGCCAGGGACACCCGCTGGCGCTCGCCGCCGGACAGCGCCGCGCCGCCTTCGCCCACTGGGGTGAGCCAGCCTTGGGGCAGGCGCGCGACAATTTCATCGACGCCGGCGAGGCTCGCTGCCTCAGCCACCTGTTGCGCACTGGCGTCCGGCTTGCCGACGCGGATATTGGCTTCGAGGCTATCGTCGAACAGGTAGACGTCCTGCATCACCAGCGACAGTTGCGCCATCAAGGCCTCATTGGACAGTTCGCGCACATCGACGCCGCCGACCTTGACGTGGCCCTCGGTCACATCGAAAAAACGCATGAGCAGACGCGTGACGGTGGTCTTGCCTGAACCCGAGGCGCCGACAATCGCCGTCATTGAATGAGTCGGTGCGTGGAATGTCAGGTCGCGCAGCACTGTCGGGCCACTGGCGTAGGCGAAACTGACGTGTTCGAAGGCAAAGCTGCCGGGTTCGCTCAACGGCTGACTGACCTGTGGTTGCGGCAATGGCGGCTCGCGCAGGATGCTGACCAGTTGCTCCAGGTCGTTGCCGGCCATGCGCAACAGCCCGCTGCGTGCCGCCGCCTCGGCCAGTGGCCCGACAAAACGCGCCGCGAGGGCGAGCAGGGCAACCAATTGAATGGCGTCGATGTCGCCTCGGGCAGCGAGGGCGATACCCACGCCCACCAGCAGCGCGAAGGCCAATTGCACGGCCAGGCCGCCGGCCAGCAATTTCGGAAAGGTCTGGGACACCATGGAACCGCCGGCCTGCTTTTGCGCCAGGTTGGCCGCCTGCAACGGCGCATATCCCTCCTGGGTCCGGCCAAAGGCCCGCAGCACTTGCTGGTAGCGGGCGAACTCCACCACTCGGTTACCGGCGAGGGTCGCGGCGGCTTCGACCCGGGCATCGTTGTGGCCGATGGCATCGGCTGACCATCGATGGGTGAAGTAGATCAGCGGTGCGCACAGCACGGCGGTCAGGCCCAGGCGCCAGTCGAAGATGAACAGGGTCAGTGCGACCGTGGTCGGCACTACCACCCCGCAAACCACCGGCCCCAGGTAATGCGCAAACAAGCCGGTGACCATCAACGTGCCGCTGGTGGCGCTGCGCGACAGGCGCCCGACTTTCTCCGAGTTGAACCAGCCCAGGGGCAGGTTGGCCAGATGTTGGCCGAGGCGATCATGCAAAGTGGTCAGCACGACCAGTGCGAGCGCAAAGCCTTTCATCGCCTGCTGGTAATGGGCGATGCAGGTCAGCGCGGCCATCGCCGCGAGGCCGGTCAGCCACGCCATCGCCGTGGACAGGTCACCGGCAAACAATGCGTGCAGGATCGGCACCAGCAGTGCTACGGCCAGGCCTTGCAGCACGGCGCTGGTCACCAGCCACGCGAGGTATCGATAGAGGCGCGCGGCATGCGCCGGCCCCAGTAAAGTGACAAGACTGCGGATCACAGGGACATCTCCAGCTCGGGGGCTGAGCGCTTGGCGCCGGCGCGCCACAGGCGGGCATAGGCGCCGTTGGCCTGAAGCAGGGAATCGTGACGACCGCTTTCCAGCACGCGACCCTGGTCGAGGACGACGATCTGGTCCACCCCGCTGATACTGGACAGGCGGTGGGCGATCACCAGCACCGTGCGACCCCGGGTCAGGGCCGACAGTGCGTCCTGGATCAGCGCTTCGGATTCGGGGTCGGCGTGGGAAGTAGCCTCGTCGAGGATCAGCACCGGCGTGTCGGCCAACAAGGTGCGGGCGATGGACAGGCGCTGCGCTTCACCGCCGGAGAAAATCGCATCCTCGCCGATCACCGATTGATAGCCACGGGGCAGGGCCTGGATGCGCGAGTGGATCTGCGCCGAGCGGGCCGCCATCTCCATCTCTGCAGCGCTGGCATCGGGGCGGCCCAGGCGCAGGTTTTCGGCCACGGTCCCGTGCACCAGTTGCGCGTCCTGCAAGACGAAACCGACCTGCTTGTACAGTTGGCGCGGATTGATCTCTCGTACATCGACACCGCCGACCCGTACGCCGCCGGCGTTGACGTCGTGAAAGCGCGGTACCAGTTTGGCCAGGGTCGATTTGCCCGCGCCGGAGGCTCCGACCAGGGCGGTTACGCTGCCGGCCGGGCAGTGCAGATCGACGCCGTTGAGGATCGGGTGCCCGGCATCGTAGCCGAACTGTACCTGTTCAAAAGTGATGTCGCTGCCCTGGGGCTGCTTGCTGACGTTCGGCGCGGGCAGCTCTTGAACCGTGAGCAGCGCTTCGATGCGGTCGGCAGCGGCCAGGGCGGTGCGTTGCGCGGTCAGGCTCTGATTGATCACCAACAGTGACTGCGGAATCACCACCGCCACCAGGGTCTCGGCAAACAATTGCAGCGGCGTGATCCAGCCTTCGGCCAGCAACAGGCTGCCCACCCCCAGGCTTGCCAGCAGAATCACCGGGACGCTCAAGGCCATCGAGGAAAGCGCTTCCAAGCGCAGCAGCGGCTTGACCCAACCGGCGTATTGTTCGCTGAACTGGTTGACCGCCCGTTGATAGCTGCGATGGGCCTGGCCTACCTGGCCGAATGCCTTGACCACGGCAATGCCGTGGACAAACTCGACGATCGCGGCGCTGACCCGGCTCATGCTCTTGTCCAGCAACTGCATCTTCGCGCCGAAGCCACGCATCATCAGGGCATAGGCCAGTGCATACACCGGCAAGGTCAGCACCGCCAGTAATGCCAGGCGCCAGTTCAGCGTGGCCAGCCATACCAGCCCCGCCAGGGGCGTGACGATTGCCGCGGTGAGTTCCACCGCATGGTGGGCGACCAGGTGATGGAGGTCTTCCAGATCGTCCTGGACCACTTTGCGCACCGCGCCCGAAGTGGTGTCGGTGTACCAGCCCAAGGGCACCCGCCCCAGCTTGTGCACCATGGCTTCGCGCAGGCTGGTTTGCAGGCGATGGTCCGCCAGGTGGGTCAACCACAGCGCCACCCCGTTGGCCATCCAACCCAGGCTCAGGGCGATCACCACCAGCGCGGCCCAGCGCCACAAGGCCTGACTGTCGACGCTGCCGGCCAGCAGCAACCGACCCAGTTCGGTCAGCCCGATGAAGGGCACCAGGTTGACCAGCGCGCCGACCGCGGCAAACGCCACGCCGATGCGGATCAGGCGGTTGACCGGACGTTTGAGGGTATCCAGAGCGCTCTTCATGAGTTCTTCCGTAGGGCTTCCAGCAAGTGTGCGGTGACGGTGTGGACGTGAGGCGGTTCGATCACGCTGAAATGGTTGCCTGGCACATCGATCAATTCGAACTGCCCCAGGCACGCGTCTTCCCAGAACGGCGCCGCCAAGTGGCCAACGCCGCCGGTGATACCGAACGATTGCTGCTCCAGGCAGCGCAGGTAGGTCATGTTGCCGAGGAACGGCGGCGGGTCGAACCGTGCCGCGCGCATGCTGTGACGACACACGCGAAACAACGTCGGCACCAGCTCTGGACCGATGGGCACCCCGGCCTGGCCCGACGCCAGGCGCGCATACTCGGCCAGGCGTTCTTCCTGGCTGCGCGCCGATTGTTGCTGCACCGCCAGCGCGAGGGCCTCCAGGCCCGAGTCGCCGCTTAACGAAGCCATGGCCCCGGCTGGTACGCGGCGATTGTCACGGGCCATCAACAGATCGATGGCGCGGTACACGTCATAGTCTTCAATGTGCGCGCCGAACACGGTCTTGACCGGGTCCAGGTTCAGGTTGGGTACGAAGATCGCCTCGTAGGCCAGCTCTTCGTCGGTGTCGATGAACATCGGAATACTGTCGATCAGACTCAAGTCCACCACGTCCATGCCGCGTTCGAGCAGGCGCCGGGCAACCTCGGTGGCAAGCAGCCCGCCGAGGCAGTAACCGATCAACTGGAAGCGCTGGTGACCGTCGGCTATCAAGCGTTCGGCGTAGTCCTGGGCCACGCTTTCGATCAGGTGCTTGGGCTCCAGCGCCAGGTAGCGTTCAGTGTCGGCCACGGCAAAGCCGATCACCGGCCCGGCCTGTTGTTCGGCCAGGGCGCGGCCCAGGTGTTGGAAGTAGTCCAGGGTGCCGAGGGCGGCGTGGAACATCACCCGCACCGGGCCGACCTCGCCACCGCCAAACGGCACCACCAACGCGTTGCTGCTTGATGAACGCTGGGCTTCGCCGCTAGCAGCAGTGGGGGCAGGCGCGCTTTCGCCGTGGTTGAGCAGGCGCGCCAGGGCGGCGACATTCGGCTCGTTGAGCATCTGCCGCAGCAGTGTGTCGTAACTCAAGCCCTGGGCCTGGGGCAGTTGTTCACGCAGTTGTCCGGCGACCCGGGCGAGGATCAGTGAGTCCGCGCCTTTTTCATAGAAACTGTCGTTGACGCCAATCTGCGTCAAGCTCAAGGCCTCGGCCCATAACCGGCAAAGCTCGGCTGTGAGAGGATCACTCGGCGTCGCCTGGTCATTGGATGCCTGGGCATCGACTGCGGGACGCAAGCCGGCCAGAGTCTTGCGGTCGATCTTGCCGTTGGCAGTCAATGGCAAGTGGTCAAGCACTTGCAGGTGCGCCGGCAGCATGTAATCGGGCAAGCGCTGTGCCAGGGCGCGGCGCAGGCTGTCGACACCCAGGCGCCGATACCCGGCCTTGAAACGGGCGGCGAACACCTGCATGCCGAGGGTGGCCAGCGGATGATCGGCCTGGGGCAGGGCGGGCAGGCATTCTCCACCGAACGCCTGGATCCGCGCCTGCCAGGTTTCGGCGTCGCGCAAACCGCTGCGACCCAGGTCGTGGTCGCCGTTGACCGGGGTCATCATGAAGCCCTGGGTCAGCAGGATCGGCGGCCATTCGCCGGTGGGTTCGCTGAACACCAACCAGCCACCGGGGCTGAGCAATTCGGTGATCCGGGCGAGGGCTTGGTCGACGTCCTTGACGCTGTTGAGCATGCCCGCGCAGAGCACGACATCGGCGCTGTTGCTGACCAGCCCTTGGGGCCGGATGTCCTGGTCGATGTCGAGCACGCCGTAACGCACCCAGGCGTGCTCGGCAAAACGTTGTTTGGCCGCCGGCAGGAAAAAGGCGGTCATGTCGGTGAACAGGTAATCGACATCCAGGCCATCGAGCAGGCCGATCACGGGCGCGCTGGTGGCCCCGGTACCGGCACCGATTTCCAGGATGCGCAGCGGACCGTCGCCGTCATGGTGGGTGGCGAGGCGATTGATCAGTGCCGCGATGCTGTGATTGTTGTAGCGCGAGACGGCGTCCCCGCCGTACAGCTGCAACGCCAGGTCCTGTTGGCCCTGGGGGAACAGCAAGTCGAAGGGGTTGACTTCGCCCTTGAGCAGTTGCGGCAATTGCCAGACATGGTTGAGCTGGTAGTCGAACAGCGCTTGGCTGCACAGCCCCGAGGCGACCGCCTGTTCCACCCGCCCCCAGGCCAGTGCCGGCTCTGGCACGGGTTGCGCCAGTCGATAGCGGGACTGTTCCTGTTGTAGCAGGCCCGACTCGCACAGCGAGTCCAGCCAGCGCCGCACCAACCAGTGATGGCGCGGCTGTGCCTGCAAGGCGTTGAGAATGGTCGGCGCATCGGGTTCGGCCAGCTCGGCGCTGAACAAGCCGGCCTTGAGCATCACCTCCAGCATCGAGCTCAGCGCCGCAACCTTGAGGTCCGACTGATAATCACGAACGCCTTGTGCATCGAAGGTGCCGACCTGGCTGTCGGCAAAACGATTGATCGTCGTGAGCAACGACGCGTCCGGCAGTGGTTCTGGCGCTGTCCGCGCAGCGGTGACGAAGGCCATCAGGCTGCGCTCGCCGGATGCTTCACCGCTGACCAGGCTGATGGCGCTGTCCACGCCGGGCGTGGCGAGCAAGGCCGCGTCGATCTCGCCCAGTTCAACGCGGTGCCCGCGAATCTTCACTTGGCCGTCTTCACGACCGAGGAACTCCAGTTCGCCACCCGGCAGGTAGCGTCCACGGTCGCCCGTGCGATACAGGCGCTGACCGTCAACGGGATGGGCGAAGAACCGCGCCTCGCTCAGCGCCTGATCGCCGAGGTAACCCTGGGCCAGGCCGACACCGGTGATATACAGGTCACCGGGCACCCAGGTCGGGGCGTCGCGCCATTGGCTGTCGAGCACGCGAAAGCCCTGGTTGGCCAAGGGCAGGCCATAAGGAATGCTGCGCCACGCCGGGTCAATCGCGCCGATCGGGTGCAGGTTGGACCAGATCGATGCTTCGGTCGCGCCACCGAGGCCGACCAGGGCCAGGTCGGGCAGCAGCTGTTGGAGTTGCGGCGGCAGGTTCAGCGGGATCCAGTCACCGGACAACAACGCCAGGCGCAGGCTGTCCAGCGGCCGCGGTTCGGCATGCAAGTAATGAGCGAGCATGTGTAATTGCGCAGGCACCGAGTTCCATAACGTTACCTGGTGGCGCTGTATCAGCTCGGCCCAGTGCGACGGGTCGGCGCCACGGGCCGGGTCGGGCAGCACCAGTGCGCCACCGACGGCGAGGGGGCCGAAGAGATCGTACACCGACAGGTCGAAACTCAACTGTGCCAACCCCAGCACGCGATCACTGGCGCTGAGCTGAAAGCGCCGATTGATGTCCTGCACGGTATTGAGAGCGGCGCGATGGCTGATCATCACGCCTTTGGGATCGCCCGTGGAGCCGGAAGTGAAGATCACGTAGGCGAGGTCATCGGGGCTGCCGTCGACCGCTTTGAAGTCGGCTGGAGCCAGCGCCAGTTGATCCACCAGATGCCAGTGCAGACCATCGGGCAGCGGCGTGTTGGGCAGCGCGTGAGACTGGCCGAGCACGTGGTACACCTGGGCGCTGCGTAGCACGCGGTCGCGGCGGGAGGGCGGGGCGTTGCTGTCGAGCGGCAGGTAGGCGGCTCCGGCAAGCAATACACCGTAGGCCGCCACGACCTGGTCGAGGCCTTTGGGCATAAGGATTGCCACTGGTTCCTCGGCGGCGCAACCGGCCTGGCGCAAGGTGGCGGCGACGGCAAGGGCGCGTTCGACGAGTGCGGCGTAGGTCAGGCTGCCGTTGGCGTCGATCACCGCCAGAGCCTGCGGATGTGCAGCGGCCATGGCCAGCAGGCCGTCGTGCAAACGACCGGTAGGCAGCGGCGCGGCGGTGGCATTCGCCGCCAGGCGCTCGCGCTGTTGCCAGGCCGGCAGGGGCACGTGCATCGGTTGCTCCCAGGCGATCGGGTCCAGGGCCAATTGTTGCAGTTGGGCCAGGAATGCCTGCTGCATGTCATCGATCAACCCATCGGGGAACACGCCTTGGCGCACGTCCCAATGGATGTGCAAACCGTGATGGTCATCCATCACTTGGCAGTCGAGGGTGACCTGCGGGGTCTGGGTAATGCCGTGGCCCACCCGACGCTGGCTGGCCGCCAGTGGTTCGATCGCCAGGCCGATGGCGCTGGTGAACACCACCGGCATGACCGCGGCTTCACGGCCACGACGGCGGCCGATTTCGCGCATCACTTCAATACCGGAAAACAATCGGTGCTCCAGGTCCGCAAACAGCTGGCTGCCCAATTGGCGGGCCTGCTGGCTGAAATCCTGGCCTTGGGGATCGTTGACCTGCAGCAGGCTCACGGAGGTGAAGTCGCCCACCAGCCGATCCACCTGCGGATGCAACGGCAAGCGGTTGAGCAGCGTCAGGTTGAGGCTGAAGGCGGGGCGCTGGCTCCAGCGTTGCAGGGTGCCTACATAGGTGGCGAGCACCGCAATGGAGGGCGTCAGGCCGCGTTCGCTGGCGACTTTTTTCAGGGCGTTCCAGTGTGGCTGGTCGAGCTGCGCGCAGTGCCGTTGGAAGCGCGGCGTGGCCGTGTCGTCGCCACTCAGGGGCGCGGGCAGCTGCGGTGCGGCGGGCAAGTCGTCGACGCGCGCCAGCCAATATTCGCGGTCGCGTTGATGGCGGCTGCCTTCGAGCAGGCCACGCTCGGCCAGCAGATAGTCGCGGAAGGTGATGTCCAGGGGCGGCAGGGCGGCTTGGGGATCGTCCAGCAATTGCTCCAACTCATTGAACAGCAACTGGGCGCTGGCCCAGTCGGCAATCAACGAGTCCATGGAAAAATGCAGGGTGTCGCCACTCTCGCTGCGGCTCATGCGCAACTCGAACAGCGGCCATTGATCAGTGGGGTAGAGCTTCTGCTCCATGGCTTGGCGGATCTGTTGCACGGCGTGCTGACGCTGTTCGCCCGTGGCGTGACGCAGATCTGTGACGGCCACGCAATACGGGCCGACTTCGGCGAGGACACGTTGCGAGCCTTCACTGGCAATCACCGCGCGCAACATGTCGTGGCGCTCAATCAGACGGTTCCACGCGTTTTCCACCTGTTGCGGGTCGAGCGCCGGCCAGCTCAGTTCCAGGTAACCGTGGCAGGCCACGTTGCCGTAGCCAAATGAAGATTGACGGCCCAAAAGGTAGGCGTTCTGCACGTCGGTGAGCGGGAAGGGGGAGTGGTGGTTTGCCGGGTCAGCCTGGACCAACGGCCGTTCCTGTACTTCGAGCAGGTGCAGGATCTGTTCTTTGTGCTCGCGCAGTTGTGCCATTCGCTCGGCATTGAGCAGGCCTTGCGGGGCGCGGAATTTCAGTTGTCCGTCCTGGGGCCAGAGTTCGACGCCCAGGGACTTGAGTTCACTTAACAGTTTGGCGGCGGGCATGGATACAGCTCCTGGAGAAAAGGGAGGTTGTGCGGGCATCAGATGACACCCTCTTCAACGGTGTCCGAAGACGGCTGGCGCTCAAGGATTTGCGCCACCTCGGTCAAGGTGGCGGCGCCGAACAACTGGCCCATGGGCAGTTCAACGCCCAGACGGGTGCGCAGCATTTCGAGAAAGCGCGTGGCCAGGAGGCTGTCGCCACCGAGGCGGAAAAAGTTGTCGTGGCGCGACACGCTCGGCACGTTGAGCAATTGCTGCCAGAGTTCGGCGATCACCCGTTCGTCCGGGCGCAGCGGTTGCTCGTCTACCACCGTGCGCGTTTGGGTGGCGTCGGCCAGGGCGGCCTGCAGCGCGCGGCGATCGACCTTGCCGTTGCTGCTCAGAGGCAGGTGTTCAAGCACCAGGATCTGCTCCGGGCGCATGTACCCCGGCAGGCATTGCTCCAGGTGTCGCGCCAGGGCCTGCGCCTCGGTGCTGGCGGTGACGGCGGCCATCAGCTGGTTATTGGCGACCAGTGCCACCGCTGTGTTTACGCAGGGGTGGCGGGCGAGGGCGGCTTCGATTTCGCCCAGCTCGATGCGATGGCCGCCAATCTTCACCTGGCTGTCAGCGCGGCCCAGAAACTCCAACAAACCGTCGGGGTGGTAGCGGCCCAGGTCGCCGGTGCGGTACCAGCCATCGACAAAGCGCTCGGCATTCAACTGTGGCGCGTGACGATAGCCGCGAGCGACACCGGCGCCACCAATCCACAACTCGCCGGTGACCCAGTCCGGGCAGTCCCGCCCCAGGGTATCGACCACCCTGTAAGCCTGGTTCGCCAGTGGCACGCCGTAGGGGATCGAGCGCCAACCCGGCAAGGGTTGTTGCACTTGGAAATGGTTCGACCAGATCGCCGCTTCGGTGGCGCCGCCCAGGGCGATAAAGCGGCAGTCAGGGGCCTGTTGCCGCAAGCGTTGCGGCAGGTCGAGGCCAATCCAGTCCCCCGACAGCAGCGCCACTTTCAGGCCCAGTGGCTGGCGGTCGTGGGCGTTGGCTTCGAGCAGCATGTCCAGCAGGGCCGGCACGCTGTTCCACAGGGTCACGCCATGGTGTTGCAACGCCTTGAGCCAGGCCCGCGCATCACGGCGTTGATCCTCTTCGATCAACACCAGCGCACCGCCCACCGACAGCAGGCCGAACAAGTCGTATACCGAAAGATCGAAGTCCAGTGCTGACAGCGCCAGGGTACGGTCGCTGGCGTCGATGCCATAACAGCGGTTGATCTCGGTCACGGTGTTCATCGCCGCGCGGTGGGTGATCTCCACGCCCTTGGGCTGGCCAGTGGAACCGGAGGTGTAGATCACGTAGGCCAGTTCTGCGGCCGGGACGGCGAGCGGCGCCGACAGCGGTTCAGCTTCCAGCGCGCGGCTCGGATCGAGGTGTCTGACGCTCGACAGCTGCGGGTCGTGCCCGGCAAGCATCAGGCTCACGCCGGCCTGTTGCAGAATGCGTTGGCAGCGCTGCAGCGGTTGGTCGACACCCACCGGCAGGTATGCGGCACCTGCGGCCAGAATGCCCAGCACGCTGGCGATCTGTTGCGGCCCCTTGGCCAATGACACGGCCACCAGGTCGCCCGGCCCGACGCCTGCGTCCACCAGGCTGCGAGCAATGCGCAGCGCCCGGTCGGCGAGTTCGCCATAGCTCAGGGTGCCATGCTCGCCCCACAACAGGGCCGGGCGTTGTGGCGCTTGGCGTGCGTGTTCGAAGAACTCTTGGTGTAAGGTCGGGTCACCCGGCATGCTCGGGCCCGGGGCATTGAGCCGGGCGCGCAGTTGCGCCTGGGCTTGCGGCAGCAGGTCCGGCGGCGGGTTGTCCCAGGCGTGCTCGGCCAGCCAGTTCAAACTGTACAGGTAGGCGTCGAACATCGTTTCGACCAGACCTTCGGGGAACAGGCCGACCACGTAGTCCCAGTTCAAGGCTACGCCGCCGTTGGCTTCGACCACCTGATGGTCGAGCCAGACCTGTGGCGTTTGAGTCAGGCCAAAGACTTGCCGGGCAAACGGCCCATCCACCGGCGCGGCCGTGCCATCCGGAACCCCGAGGGCACTGGTGAACACCACGGGCATGCTTACCTGCCGCTCGCCATTGCCCCGGGCCAATCGCCGCAACAAGCTGACCGAGCCGAGGCAACGATGTTCCAAAGCCTCGCCCAGGGTTCGCTGGGTACGCCGGGCACGGTCGATCCAGCGCTCGCCGGGCACCGGTACATAGCCAAGCAAAGTCAGGGAGGTGAAATCGCCCATGACCTGATCGATCTGGGGATGCAGCGCGCGACGATCGAACAACGTGAGGTTGAGGCTGAGGTCCGGGCGCGCACTCCAGCGGCCGAGGGTTTCGGCAAATGCGCAGAGCAGTACCGCCGATGCGGTGAGGCCGTGCTGTTGGGCCTTGGCCAGGATCGCTGCCCAGGCTTGGGCGTCGATCTGCCCTTGCAGACGGTCGAAGCGCGGTTGGCCAAGGCTGGCGGGGTCAACCGCCAGCGGCAATTGCGGATGCGCTGGCAGCTCGGGCAGGCGTTCCTGCCAGAACTGTTGCGCGGCTTGCAGCTCGGCCGCGTCCACGGCGGATTGCAATTGATAGTCGCGGAACGACAGTTCCAGGGGAGTCAACGTCAATTCGGGGTCACGGTACAGGGCATCGAGTTCTGCGTAGAAGCGCAGGATGCTCAGGGCATCGAGGATCAAGTTGTCCAGGCTGATGGCCAACCGCGTATAGCGGCCGTGGGCCACGGCCTGCACATCGAACAGCGGCCACTGGCCTGGATCGAACACGCGATGGGCACAGTGTTCGCGCAAGTCTGCGAGGTTGGCATAGCCCTGGCCGATCTTGAAGGATGGCAGCTGTTGCAAGGGCAGGATGCGGGCCTGGCCGCATTGATCGAACACGGCGCGGAGCATTTCGTGGCGCTCGATCAAGCGCCCTAGGGCGTTTTGCAGGCGCGGCAGGTCAAGGTCCTCAACGTCGTATTCGCGATAGAAGTGACAGCTCACGCCGCCCAGTACCAGGCTCGGATCGCGGCCCAGCCAATAAGCTTGCTGGACCTCGGTCATGGGGAAAGGCGCGTGGCGTTGCGGCAGGTCGGGCACAATCGTGCGCTGCGGTTCGGCCTGGGTCAGTCGATGCAAATCGGCACAAAAAAGCGCGAGCACCGGTTTGACAAAGACCTGGGCGATACGCGCGCCACCCAGCCCCTGTTCGGCGAGCAGGCGCACCAGGCGGGTGGCGCTCAGGGAGTCACCGCCCAGGGCGAAGAAATTGTCTTCACGGCAGACTTTGTCACAGCCCAGCAACTGCTGCCAGACACGCGCCACCTGCGTTTCGATGTCGCCGCAGGGAGGCGACAGATTGGCCGGTACGCGAGTGTTGTTCACGGCCAGCCAGGCGCTCAGCGCCTTACGATCCACCTTGCCGTTGCCGGTCAAGGGCAACTGCGCGCACCCCAGGATCGTGCCGGGAATCATGTAGGCCGGCAGGTGCTCGGCGAGATGCCGGGCAAAGCCCGGCGAGTCAAACCGAGTGGGCTCTTCGGGGCCATTTGTCAGGCGCACCACCGCCGCCAGTTGCTGGCTGGCCAGCAGCGCCACCGCCTGCTCGATGCCTGGCCAGGCAAGCAATGCGCTTTCGACTTCCCCGGCTTCGATGCGCAAGCCGTGCAGCTTGAGTTGGAAATCGCGACGCCCGAGGAATTCGACATTGCCGTCGGGGTGATAGCGCGCATTGTCGCCGGTGCGGTACCAGCGCAGGCCTTGATAGTCTACAAAGCGTTCAGCGGTGCGCACCCGGTCGCCGCGATAACCCTCGGCCACACCGGTGCCGCCGATCCACAGTTCACCGGCGACCCAGTCCGGGCAGTCGTGGCCGTGCGGGTCGACGATGCGCAGGTGGACATTATCCAGTGGCGTGCCATAGGGCAGGCAGTGCCAGGGCAATGTTTGGCCAGGCAGCACTTCGAACAGGGTCGAGTGGATGGCGGTTTCGGTGGCACCGCCCAGAGCCATGAAGCGGCAGCCGGGTGCTTGGGCCCACAGCCGTGGCGCCAGATTCGGAGCGACTTTGTCGCCGCCCAGCAACACCGCGCGTAGCGGCAGGCTGGCGTCGGCAGGGGCGCAACCGAGCAGCATGTCGAGCAATGCCGGCACGCAGTTGAGCACGCTGGCGCGATGCTGCAGGGCCAGTTCACGCCAGCGTCCGGCATCGCGCTGGGCCTCGGGCTCGATACCGATCACCGCGGCCCCCGTCGACAGCGCGGCAAACAGGTCGAACACCGACAGGTCGAACTCCAGCGCCGACAGCGCGAGGATTCGGTCGTCAGTGTTCAAGTGCAAGCGCCGTTGCAAGTCTTGCAGGGTATTGGCGGCCGCCTGATGACTGATTTCCACGCCCTTGGGTTCACCTGTGGAGCCCGAGGTATAGAGGATATAGGCCAGGTCGCTGATTGCTCCGGGCCGCGGAGCGTCCAGCGCGGTGCCGGTGGCGGGTAGTTCCGTGAGCAATAAGCGTGCACCCGATGACTCACGGATTTTCTGGCAACGCGCCGTAGGTTGATCGACGCTGATGGGCAGGTACGTGGCGCTGCACGCCAGGATGCCCAGCACCGCAATCACCTGCTCGGGCCCCTTGGGCAGTTGCAACGCCACCACATCGCCGCGCCGGACGCCTTGGCCTTCCAGGTAGGCCGCCACGCTCAGGGCGCGCTCGGCCAGCTGGCCGTAGTGGATGACGGGCTGATTGCCGTGCAACAACGCGGGCAGGTCTGGCGTCAGGCGCGCCTGGGCAAAAAAGGCTTCGTGCAGGCGCTGTTCCGGCAGGGGCGCGACCTGGCCTTGAACGCTGTTGCGGACCTCAAGTTGGTTGGCGGGGATCAGCGCCGGCGGCGGCAGATCCCAGGCCGAAGATTCAAAACACAGGCGCTGCAACAGGCCGATGTAGGCCTCGAACAAACCGTCCAGCACCCCGTCGGCGAACAGCCCCTCACGGGCATCGAGATTGATCAGGATGCCACCATCCAGTTCGGTAACCTGAGCGTCGAGCCACACCTGCGGGCCCTGGGAAATGATCCAGGCCGGTTCGCCGAAACACGCCTGCACGCCCTCGGCGAACAATTCCCCTAGCCCCAGGGCGCTGGTATACACCACCGGTGCCAGCACTTGCTCACCGCGTTGCCGCGACAGCTCGCGCAACACCTCCAAACCGGAAAACGCGCTGTGCGCCGCATCGCTGTGGAAGCGTCGTTGCAGGGCCGTGGCGCGAGCGGCAAAAGTGCCGGCGACATGACCGTCCCAAGCCAGCAGGATCGATGAAGTGAAATCGCCAACCAGGCGGTCGACATCGGCATGCAACGGGGTGCGGTTGAACAGCGGCAGGTTGAGCAGCAGCTCGGGCGTCTCGCACCAGGCACCAAGCGCTTCACAGAACACCGCCGCCAGGGCCATCGCCGGCGTGAGCCCCTGTTCCCGGGCGTGGCGCTCGAAGGCCTGGCGCTGGGACGGCGGCAGCCAATGGTGACGGCGCCGCACCTGGCGATCGTCGCCCTGGATCTTGACGGGCAGGCGCGGGGCACCGGGCAACCGGTCCAGGCGCTGCAACCAGTAGTCACGGGCGTGTTGATGACGAGCAAGCTGCTCAGGGTCGGCCTGTTCATCGCGCAGGTCGGCCAGGTAACAGGCGAAGCTGTAGTCCAGCGCGGCCAGGGGCTGTTGGTGATACAACTGCACCAGGTCGCCGAGCAAGATGCGCAGGCTCAAGGCATCGGCTGCGAGCATGTCGAGGTTCAAGTGCAGGCGAGTCCCGTCGGGCAGCAGCGACAACTGGATATCCAGTACCTGACCTTGTTCAACGGCCAATTGGCGGTGGGATAACTCCGCGCGCAACGCCTCCAGTCGTTGTTGCTGTTGATCGACGCTGGCCTGGCGCAAGTCATGCACTTTCAATCCTGGCCAAGGGCTCTGCGCGAGGATCCGCTGGCGGCCGTCGTCGAGAAACTGCGCGCGCAACATCGGGTGCCGCACCAGCAGCGCCCGAACGGCGGCTTCCAAGCGGGCGGGGTCAACGTCGCGGCCATCGAATTCGTTATAGAAGTGCGCCGCCACACCGCCCAATTGCTGGCCGGGCGCACGCCCGATCCAGTAGGCGTGTTGCATCGGCGCCAGTTCGAAGGGCTGCCCTTCGTCTACTTGCACAGTGGGCGCGGCGGGGGCAGGGGTCGCCACATCGAGCAGTGCCAGCCAGGCTGACAGGCGCGGGTCGGCGATCAACTCGGCGAAGCGCGCGGCCAGGCCCTGGCGGCGCCATTGGCCGGCGAGGCGAATCAGGGTGACGGAGTCCAGCCCCCATTCGATCAGGTTCGCCTCCAGGGGAATTTTCTCGGCGGGCAGATCGAGGGCTTGGGAAAGGGACTGGCGCAGCAGTGTCGCGGTTGAGGTGCTGGGAGTGGCCATGGCTCAACGTCTTCTCATTACTAGGGCCCGGACCGGGGTTGGCCCAGGCGCTGGGGGCAGGCAGATGCTTGGAGGAAGATGCTAGTCATTCTCATTTTGGCAACTACCCGGATCGAATCGTTTTTGCCCCGCATCCGCGTCTCGCTCACCGGTTGCAGTGGCGTGGTGGCTGCGCGCAATGCCGGTCGGTCGCAGGATGCGGTTGGAAAATGACTTGAATCGGGTAGAGCCCGACCATGGCCTTGATTACCGTCGCTCGCCGCCCTCTTGCAGGGCCTGTGTCCCTCTGATCTGGTCTGGAGTTGTGGATGTCTTTCGATTCGGGTTTACAAGTGCGCGGCCTGCGCAAGCGCTACAGCAACGGCGTCGAAGCGCTGCGCGGCGTGGACCTGAGCGTCGGGCCCGGCATGTATGGTCTGCTGGGGCCGAACGGCGCGGGCAAAAGCAGTCTGATGCGGACCCTGGCGACTTTGCAGCAACCAGACGCCGGCAGCATTCACCTGGACGGAGTGGATGTGCTGGCCGATGCCGATTATTTGCGCCGCCGCCTGGGCTATCTGCCGCAGCAGTTGAGCGCGTATCCGGGCGTAAGTGCACGGGATCTGCTTGATCGTTTTGCCTGGCTCAAGGGACGAACCGACAGCCGTCAACGCCGTGAGGAAATCGAGGGTCTGCTGGACAAGGTCAACCTCCGGCAGGCAGCCCATCGGGCGCTTGCCACTTATTCGGGCGGCATGCTGCGCCGGTTCGGCATCGCCATGGCGCTGGTGGGCTCGCCACGCCTGTTGATCGTCGACGAACCCACGGCAGGCCTCGATCCGGCGGAGCGCAACCGTTTTCATCGAGTGCTCGCCGATGTCGCCGCCGAATCGATCGTGTTGCTTTCGACGCACATCGTCGAGGACGTCGAGAACCTCTGCAGCCGGCTGGCGGTGCTGGCCGGTGGACAGATTATTGTCGAAGGGAGCCCGGCGCAGTTGTTGGGCGCCGAGCAGGGAAGATTGTGGGAAGCGTCCTTCGACCGTGGCGAGGCGCTGCCCGATGCCTTGCATGTGGCCGCCAGTCCTCAAGGCAGCCGCGTCATTGTGCACGGCGCATGTCCTGCCGACCCTCGCTTCGTGCCCCACGCGCCGCGCCTGGAAGACATCTATTACCTGGCCCTGGCCCAGGCGGGTGAGGCGATCGACGCATGAATACCTTTGCTCTGCTGATGCGTGAGGCCTGGGTTGAAGTGCGCGCCGGCCTGCGCAGCGGCATCCCGTTGCTGGTGTTCCTCGGCCTGACCGGCTATTTGCTGATGTCCCTGGCCAACGCCGACTACGTGCAGAAAATGGGCGCCAGCGATATCGCCCGCAATGCCCCGAGCCTGATCTACCTGATGTCGTGCGGCTGTATGTTCTTCCTGTTTTTTGCCTGGGCATGGGTCTTTGCCCAGCCGGCCCTGAGGGACCGCAAGGCGCAATTGGAAGAAGTGTTGCTGGCTTTGCCACTGTCGCTGCCGGCGCTGTTGTGGGGACGTTTCATCGGTGCAGCGCTGGTGGGTGGTTTACTCGCCAGTTCGTTGATCGTCGGGTTTCTGCTCAGCCCGGTGCTGGGGTGGCTCGGCTGGGTGCCAGCGGCGAGCATCGGCGCGCCAAACTGGTCGGCGCTGGGGTTTGCCTGGGTCGCGTTGCTGTTGCCGGTGAGCACCGGGATCGGTGCGTTGTATTACCTGCTGGCCTTGCGCAGCCGCGGCCTGGCCGCGCCGTTTGCTTTGGCAACGGTGCTGATGCTGCTGTGGATGTTCGCGGTAGTGGTGCTCAAGGGCGGGCATATCAACCCGCTGCTGGCCGCCAGCCTTGATCCGTCACTGTTTACCTTTGCCCAGGCCCAGGTGGAAACCTGGTCCGCCACGCAGAAATCCCGATCGCTGTTGGCATTGACGCCGGGGTTCTGGCTGAACCGGGCGCTGTGGTGTGGGTTGCCCTTGCTGCTGCTCGCCGTCGTCCTGGCCCGCACCAGCCGCCAAGGCTTGATGGGCCGGCGCAGCGGCACCATGTTGGCCGAGCCACCGATGCAGTTGGCGAGCCACGTGCGCTTGCCGGGTCCGTTATCCAGCAGCCAGTGGTCGCGGGCCTTGTGGCGCGAGGTTCGCTGGCAGGTGCGTCAGTTGTTTGCCCGGCGCCTCTGGTGGGCAGCCCTTGGGTTGCTGCTGGCCATGGGCATTCTTAGCGGGTTTGTCCACATCG
Organism: Pseudomonas sp. NFACC46-3; assembly: GCF_900114515.1. Lineage (NCBI taxonomy): Bacteria > Pseudomonadati > Pseudomonadota > Gammaproteobacteria > Pseudomonadales > Pseudomonadaceae > Pseudomonas > Pseudomonas sp. NFACC46-3. Next base: position 563,174 of record NZ_FOTH01000001.1, on the reverse strand, counting down.
TCTGGCATGCACGTGGGCCGATGGTGCCGCGGCCGGATCTGATCTTGCCGCTGTTATCGAGCGCGTCTTTCCTGGTGATCGCCTTTATTGTTGCAGCGCTGGTGGGGCTGGTGTGCCGGCGCGATGACGTCGAAGGCTTGGGCGCGATGCTGCAAGCGACCCCGGCGCCGGCATGGCTGCGCTTGTTGGGACGGGTGGCCTGCGTGCTGACGGCGACATCGGCCTTGGCACTGGTGCCGGGCATTGCCAGCCTGGTGATCAGCGCGATTGCCGCCCCCGGTAACCTGGCCCCAGGCTTTGTGCTGATCTATCAGGTACTGGTATTCGCGCCACCGTTGCTGGAACTGGCGATGCTCACGGTGCTGGTGCATGCCTTGATCCGTCGCTCCGGCCTGGCGTACGCGACGTCGATGCTGCTGACATTTTTCCTGGTGCTCAACCATGAGTTGGGGCTGGTCAGTTATCCCGCCTATGCCATGGCGATTCCGGCTCACGTGGCGTTGTCGCAACTCACGGGCTGGGCGCCCTGGTTGCCTTATCTCGCCACCTTGACGAGCTGGAAACTGGCCGGCTGCCTGGTACTGGTCGCGTTGGCGGCGCTGGTCTTGCCCCGGGGGCCGGAACGGCGACGTCTCATCGATGTACGCCGCAGCCTGTGGAGTCTGCCCGGTGCTTTGTTGGTATTGGGGGCTGTCGGTTTGCTGGGCAGCGGCGTGCTGTTGCATCGGCATCTGGTAGAGCAGGGCGAGTACCGGTCGGTGGCCGAGGAACGGGCCGAGCACGCCGAATGGGAACAGCGATGGCTGGCTGGGGCGGGCGCTTGGCAAGTAGCGCAAGGACGTTTGCGCTTGCGTATCGACAGCGTTGCGCGACGTGTCGAAGGCGAGTGGACACTGGGGGCTGTGACCGCTGCCAATCAGCGCCTGGACGCCGAACTGCCGCCGGGTTTGCACATCACGACGGTGAGCGTCATGGGGCGCCCGGTGATTTTCGAGCAGGCGGCCGGGCACCTGCGTGTGCCTCTGAATGAATGCGCGGCGAGCGGCTGCAGCATGCAACTGAACTGGACGCTGGAAGCCGCCGGCTGGCCGTCCGAAGGTGACGCATTCTGGCTGGGACCGCGAGGGGTGTGGCTGCAGGCGCGCCGCGTGATGCCGCGCCTGGGCCTGGACCGCGAGCGCTTGCTGCGTGCGCCGGCGCAGCGTGCCGAAGCCGGTTTATCGGCTGAGGTGCCGAGTCTGCCAGCAGGGTCGACAGTTGCCGTAGACGCGGTGGCGCCGGCGGGGGCGTGGCAGTGGCTGATCGAGGTTGATGGCCAGGCTTTAATCGGACAAAGCGACGGGCCACTGGACTTCGCCTACCACATGGCCGCGACGCAAGACCTCGACGGCGTGAAGGTACTCGCCGATGCCGGCCGCCAGCAAACCGCCCGTGAAGTCCGCGAGGATCTGGAGCTCATGTCCGCTTGTGTGGCTCGGCGCCTGGGCCATCGCCCGACCGTCGAACACCTGAGCCAGTGGCCGCCCGGCATGGGCTCCAGCCAGTTGAGCCAGACCCATCTTTTGCTCGGTCAGGCGCCGGATTGGGACGTGGCGCCAGCGGGCGTCGGGCGCTGGACGCGCCGCGCGCATATCGCCGAACTGCTCGCACGCCGAATGCTGATCGACGCCAGCGACCTGCGGCAAGCCCCAGGCTACCTCTGGTTGAGCCAGGGCGTGGCGGGCGCGATCGGCCTGCTATGTGTCGGTGATGTCGACGGCGCTGATGCCCGCTCGGCCCTGGTGAAGTTGATGGGCGAAGACTTGACCCGTGCCTTGGGCAATGACGGCGAGCCCATCGGCACCTTGGCTGACGCCCGAGAGCAGGGCTGGGTTGCGTCTTATGCGCCCCTGGTCAGCCTGGATTGGGTGGCCGGACAAAGCGCCGGACAACTGATGGCGATGAGCACAAATATCCGAAACGGCCAGGGATGGCCAGCCGCAATGCAGGGCCTGCTGGGCGCGCCCTCCGATCAGGCAATCACCACGGCGCTCAAGCGCTGGGGGCCTGCGCAATGAATTCGAACCATCCCTGTTTTTTGGAGCTTCCCATGTCACCTGAGTTGTCTCTCCAACCGCTACGCCGTCCGCTTGGCTGGCGGGAAAACGTGTTGACCCAAACCCTGGCGCTGGCGTTGTCCAGCCAGGTATGCACGGCCTATTCCGCCGGCTATCAACCCTCCACCAGTGCGGAGGTCATCGAGTTGGCCCCGCTGACAGTCAGCGCCCGGTTGAACGAGGAAAGCGCCAAGGATATTCCCTTCGGACTTTCCGTGATCGATGGACAGACCCTCGAAGCCCGGCGCTTGCGCAGCCTGGAGGATGCATTGCGGACCACGCCGGGCGTGGATGTGAACTCCTGGGGCGGCGCCAACGATGCCAATGTGCGCATCCGTGGTGTCGGTTCGCTGAACCAGATGAGCATGGACGACGGCTCGGTGGTACTGAATGTCGACGGGGTTCCGATGTCGGTGCGCAACGCGGCGATGGCCACGCTTGATGTGCAGCAAGTGGAGGTGCTCAAAGGCCCCCAGGGCACACTGTTCGGGCGCAACAGCGAGGCGGGCGCGATCAATGTGACCACCCGCAAGCCGACCCGCGAACTGGAAGGTTATGTGCGCGGCGAAGTTGGCAACCAGGGCCAGTTCATGACCGAAGGTGCCATCGGCGGGCCGTTGACCGAATCCCTCGCGGGGCGTATTGCCGTGCGCCGTAGCGGCTTCGATAACTGGATCGACGACCAGCAGGACGGCGACCCGTTGACCAAACCTCGCGACCTGGCCCTGCGCGGCAGTCTGCTATGGGACAACGATCAGGGCACAACCGGCCTGCTGACCGCCGAGCGCCAGCGCGCCGATCATTATGCCGGCCTGGAAATGCTGCGCCCGTTTGGCAACCGTCCCAGCCTGGACTACACGCCCGGTACGTTCGATGACAACCAGAAGACCAACGAGCGTTATTCTTTCGAGCTCAATCATGACTTGGCGCAGTCGCGGATCACCTCGATCAGTGCCTACACCAGCACCGATTTCAATGCGGTAAAAGGCTATGACCGCAACATCACCGAGGCTCTCTACGGATCACCGTTCGAATACCTGATCGAAGATACTGCCAAGGAGCGCGTGTGGAGCCAGGATCTGCGCCTGGGCTCGCTGGAGGATGCCGAGGTGTTCTGGGTGACCGGGGTGAACCTGTCGCGCTCCGAGCGTAGCTTCGACTCCGACGACTTCACCAGCGGCGCCCAGCAGAGGCGCGATTTCGCCACCAACAGTTATGCGCTGTACGGCGAGATGACGTATCCGATCGCCGAAGACTGGAAGCTCACCACAGGCCTGCGCCACACCTGGGACCGCAAGACCTACGGCGCCGACTATTCAAGCGGGGGCAATAGTGTCGCCGACGATCGCCGGTTACGGAATGACTACAACACCGGGCGCGTGGCCTTGAGCTACGCGCTCACGCCGCAGACGAATCTGTATGCGGTGCTGTCGCGAGGCTATAAATCAGCGGGCTTCAACGATTACGCGACGTCGGTCAGGGACAGCGAACCTTACAAGGCGGCCAAGGTGAACTCCGCCGAAATCGGTTTCAAGCATGAAAGCGCCGAGGGTGCCGTGAGTCTCGAGGGTGCGTTGTTCATGACCCGTGTGCAGGACGACCACCTGCTGGGGTATGACTTCAACACCCTGGCGGTCAGTGCCGTGAATGCCGATACCCGCAGCAAGGGCGCCGAGCTGTCGAGCACCTGGCATGTCACTGATGAGCTGACCCTCGGCAGTGCGGTGAGCTACACCAACGCGGTGGTGACCTCTGATGCACCGGGCGTTTCCGGTGGCGATGTCGCGGCGGGGAATCGTGTGCCGGACGTGCCGCTGTGGAGCGGTAACTTCAGCATCGCCTGGCAGAGGAACCTGGGCGAGTTCATGGGCTTGCCTGCCCCGCGGCTGAACACGTTGCTCAACTATCGCGTGCAGAAAAATCGCCCCGCCGACCCACAGAACCACTACGACCTCAAAGGCTACGCCAAGCTGGACCTGCACGTGGGCCTGGAGAGTGGCGGTTCGGAAGTCTACCTGTGGGGCGATAACCTGCTCGATGCGCGATATGACTTGTATGGATCGTACTCAACTGATCAAGTGCTGACCGGCATGCCGGGCCGGGGGCGCTCGGCCGGCGTGGGGTACAGTTATTCGTTCTGAGTGCTCCTCATGGAGTCAAGGGCAGGTCAGAACTGATAGGTGTAGCCGAGACCCAAGGTGCGCCGCCGAGCCGGTGCACCATAGGCTACAGGGTCACTGTAGAAACCATAGGTGTCGTAGGTCTGGTTCAGCAGGTTGTCGGCGAAGGCATAGACTTCGCCGAAGCGGCTTTCGAGGCCCGCGCGCAGGTCGAGTTTTTCGTAGTTGTCCAGGTTGAAGTGGTTTTGTGGATCGGCTGCGCGTTCGCCCACCAGATGATAATTGAGGCTGGTGTTCAAGATCGTTTCGCCAAGGCTGGTAAAGCTGCCCAAGGGGTGTCGCCAGCCGATGTTGAGATTGCCGCTCCAGCGTGGAACATCCGGGGTACGGTTGCCGGCGGCGACGTCACCGGCCTGGATACCGTGTACGGCGCTGGTGATCCTGGCGTCTAGGTAGGTGGCGCTGGCGGTAACGGCCAGGCCATGGTCGAAGCGCCAAGCGCCTTCCAGTTCAGCGCCCCGGGTGCGGGTATCGGCATTGAACGCACTGGTGGCGAAGGTTGCAGCGTTGTAGCCCAACAGGTGGTCGTCGTGCACGCGGGTGTAGAACAGCGCACCGTTCAGGCTGCCACGGCGATCTTCGGTTTCACTTTTGAAGCCCAGTTCGGCGGCTCGGCTGACGGCGGCCTTGTAGGGCTCGCTGTCGCTGACCTGCGCGGCATAATCATTGAACCCGCCGGATTTATAGCCTCGCGCCAATTGCACGTAGACGTTGGTTTGCGGGGTGAGCGCATAGCTCAGGGCTACGCGGCCAGTGCCGTAGTGGTCAGTCAGCTTGCGTGAATCGTCCACGACGCTGGCGCCAGCGAAGTACTGGCCGTCGTAGGTCTTGCGATCCCATGAGTGGCGATAGCCGGTGGTGAGCTTCAGGTGCTCGGTGAGCGGGAAGGTGACTTCGCCGTAGCCGGCATACGTGGTGGTGGTGAAGTCGCGAAACCTGGCATCGGCGGTGCCATAGGTATTGCGCGGCGTGTCGTAGCTGCGCTCGTTGCGGCTGGCGGCAAGGCCGGCGATCCAGAACGTGTCGGCGTCGGGCAGCGAGCTCAAGTGCAGGTCCTGGCTCCAACTGCGCTCGAAGGACTTGTCCACCGCCCAGTACTCGCTGGGCGTGCCATACAGGGCGCCCATCAGTTTGCTGTCGTAGGCGACCAGGCCTTCGAAATCGGCGGTGGAGGTCGCGGTTGTCGACGTGAGGCGACTGTTGGCGAAGTCATGATCGACCTTGACGGCGTAGCGCTCGGTGGTCTTGTAATTGTCATCGAACAGACCGGGCGTCAGGTCCAGGCTGGGGTCGCTGCCATAAGGTCGCAGCACCAACGAGTTGGTGGCGCGTTCGGTTTTCTGGCGTTCAGCGCTGAACAGCACATGGGTGTCATCGTTGAGGTCCCAGCGCAGGCTGGCGCGATAAGCCTCGTTGCGTGGCTCGGTGATCGGATCGTGGGTCTGATCGTTGTCGATCCAGCTGTCATAGCCGGCCCGGCGCACTGCCAGGCGGCCGCTGAGGCTGTCGCTGATCGGTCCGCCGATGGCACCTTCGCTGAGGAACTGGCCCTCCTGACCCATCTCGCCGCGTATATAACCTTCCGGTTCGCGGGTCGGCTGCCGGGTAGTGATGTTCACTGCGCCCGCCTGGCCAATCGCACCGGACATCGTGCCCTGGGGGCCCTTGAGCACCTCGATGCGATCGATATCCAAGGTGCCGAAACCGAGACTGCGTGACGCGACTGGAACACCGTCGATGTTGAATGCCACCGAGCTGTCATCCATCGACATCTGGTACAGCGAGCCGACACCACGGATCAGCACGTTGAAGTCATTCGGGCCACCGGAAGAGTTGACGTTGACCCCGGACGTATTGCGCAGGGCGCTTTCCAGCGTGTCGAGCCGCTGGGTACGCAGTTGTTCGCCGCTGATCACGCTCAGGCTGATGGGCAGGTTTCGCGGATCTTCCTGCTCCATGCGCGCGGTCACCGTCGAGACGGGTAATTCAAAGGTCTCGTCAGTGGCGGCGAGTACCGGACTGGCCAATGTCAAAGTTAAAATTATTGTTATAGTATTACATTTGTAGCATGATCCAAGGGTAGCCGTCGTGTTGCGTCGTGCAGACATTGTAGGTCCTTGAGCGAGGATTCTGATCGGTGCGCGTTACGTTGGCTGCAACGAATTGGCGCAGAAATGGGGAGCGCGCCAGATGCTAATAATTATCAATTGCATAGATCCACCCCAATGTGATCTGATTCGAGCCGTATCCGGTCAACCAGGAGATTCACGATGTCAGTCGTTCAAGGAGGGGCAGGAGAGCCGATGCCGGTCTCGCGAATAATCACGGGAGAATATGGAAGTGATCTCGGGCCTGGGGCGCACTGTCGGGTCACGCGAATGAACCTGCAGGACGGCCTCGACATCGTGCGTTGGCAAAGCAAGTTCGAGCAGCCGATCGAATTACCTTTGCAGGACGATAGCGAATGTATCCATTTCAGTTTTACCAACCTGCTCAAGGGCAAGGCTGCCTGCAGCTTTCGTGATGGTCGTCGGCAGCGTCGCTATGTGATCGACGAAGGCGCCGGCTGCATCAGCTACGGGCGTCGTCGCCACGGTCTTTATCACCAGCACGGGGAGATCGACAACATCACGGTGATGATCCGTCCCGAGGTGCTGGTACAGTGGGAGTTGAAACTCGATCCGCTGCTGAACAAAGCACTGGCTTGCGATCATTGTTTTCTTGAGGGGCACCGCAGCGGCGAAATGAGCGCGACGGCGCATCTGTTGTGCACGGCGATGGACCAGGGGCCTGATTCACCGAGTAGCCAACCCCGAAGCGGCCTTTGGCTGTACGGTCAAAGCGTCACCCTGGTCAGCCTGTTCCTGGAGGCGCGCCACAATGTCGACTGCACCTGCCGCGTCAGCCACATCGATCGCCAACGCTTGCTTCGCGCACGTGAGCGGCTGCTCGCGGATCTTGGCAAGGCACCAAGCCTGTCAGAACTCGCTCGCGAGTCCGGGATGAGCCAACCAAAGCTTACACGCGGGTTTCGCCAATTGTTCTTGAACAGCGTCTACGGCGTCTTCCAGCAAGCGCGGATGATCCAGGCCCGGAGTCGATTGTTGAACGGAGAAGAGTCGGTGATGAGAATCGCGTCGGACCTTGGGTATGCCAACGCGAGCCATTTCGCCACGGCGTTTCGCAAACAGTTCGGGATCAACCCTTCGCTTCTCAAACATGGCGGGAGGAGCAAGTTATCGATTTCGGTAAAGTGAGCGCTGTTCGTTAGGAAGAATGGTCTCTGCGTGGCGTATTAACGAACCTGGAGTCTGTTTTCTCCACGTCGCACTGCAAGCTTTCCAGAAAAAGCCACGCTAGCGCTGTCGAATGGAAAGACCTATTTTTTCCTCCTTGAAGCGGAATTCAAACAAGTCCAGAATCAAGTCTTTTCCTGCTCTAAAAAGAAAATAAACCCCTTAGAATTCAATGAGTCGGACACCAGATTCGAGTCTCGTTTCCCGCTCCAAGATTCAAAAAAAAGCCACTCAGATGAGTGGCTTTTTTTTGCACTGAGAAATTGGGTCTTGCCTTGAACCACACTGACGCCAGGCTGCTGCTCGCGGCACGTATTCACGGAACAGATGAAGCCGTCAGGCTTCGGCGAGGAGCGTGGTCAAGAAGTTACCTCGCAGCAAGCGTGATCTGATCTACAAGGTGATCGACAGTCGGAGTTCGCTCGAGCTGGTGGATTATCTTGCGCAGTACTTGGATACGTAACGGTGGTCTGCGGTTTTTCATTATTACCAAACGTCGGCTCAGGTCGCCGCCGGCACGCGCAAGTCCTTGAGTTACTCTCGCGCGTTTCAAGCCGCAACGGTGCAGTTGAGCGTGCCCATACTGGCCTCGCTGGCGGGCATCGTCTTTCTTGGCGAAAGCCTGAGCGTCAGGCTGGTCGTAGCATCCGTGGCGGTCCTGGGGGGCATTGCGTTGGTGCTGGGCAGTAGACAACCAGGCTAACTTGCCTTGGGCGCTGGCTCGATCACCGGGTAGGTTTCAGGTGGAGTGGCAGGCCTGTCGCTCGCGCTAGAGCTAAGCGATGCGCTCCACGCTGTCGAGATCCCGTCACCTCTCACTCGCTGACTTCGAAATCAGCGCTCGCAAGCTGCTGCCCAAACCGCTTTACGCCTGCGTGCAGGGCGGTGTCGAGGACAACCTGACGCTCCATGCCAATCTTCAAGTGTTCGACGACTATTTCCTGAGGCCCAATGTTTTGGTGGATGTATCAACCCGAGATATTTCCGTCGATCTGTTTGGTCATCGCTACAGCGCGCCGGTAGGCATCGCGCCTATGGGGATTGCCGCGCTGACTGGTTATCGGGGCGATCTGTCTCTGGCGCAGGCGGCAGCGGCGGCCAATGTGCCGTTCGTGATGAGTAGCTCCTCGCTGATACGCTTGGAAGAGGTGGTCGATGCCGCCCCCAATATCTGGTTTCAGGCCTACCTGCCCGGCGATACAGCACAAATTGCGCCGCTGATCGAGCGTGTGCGCAAGGCCGGTGTCAAGACCTTGGTCATTACGGTCGACACGCCAGTGAAGGCGAATAGGGAAAATAATGTGCGAGCAGGGTTCTCCACTCCTCTTCGGCCAAGCGTTGCGCTGGCTTACCAAGGGTTGACGCATCCGCGCTGGTTGTTTGGAACCTTCCTGCGCACGCTTGTGAAGCATGGAATGCCTCACTTCGAGAATAACTACGCGACACGCGGAGCGCCGGTCTTGTCTGCAAGCGTTGTGCGTGACTTCACTGACCGCGGCCACTTGAACTGGGAGCACGTACGCCAGATCCGCAAGCAGTGGTCCGGCGCTAGCATCATCGAACTAACGAATTAAAGTTCACCTAAATCGCCATCTGCCTTCCAGTGGGTTCTAACTTCTAACAACGGCTTCAGGAAGGTATAAAGTAAAATGGCTGCAAGCGCGGCGGCCACTATCAACGTAAGCCACATAATGACCAACAGAGAGAGTGTGACACTATTATTTAACTCACGAAAAATGCCGAAGGCAAAAGCCGTGTACCAAGACACACCCGAAACTGCACCGGAGGCGAGAAACAAGGCTGCTTTTTTGCGGGACACGCCAAAGAGCAGGGGCCGACTCATGTCGCGTAGTACTTCTGGCAACACAAACGCGTGAATGATGATTCCATTTAGGGTCAGGACGCTCACCACAATGACCTTCGCCCAGAGTTTAGGATTTTCAAACTTTCCCGGTGACTCTATCGCGTAAAGGGCAAGGAAACCAAGGCCTGAGAGCCACAGGAGGCATAGTCCAAGAGTGACCGCGTCGCTGATGAAGTGAAAAGTGCGTCCGATTTCAACGGGGAGGCTGCCCCTGCGCATCCAACGCAAAATCCAGAGGTCGAGCATCGTCGCCCCGCCGAGACCGAAGCACATGCCGAGCAGATGTATGCCTATAAGAACCGTCAGAACCTTTATCTGCGGGAATGGCTCAGGCAATGGAACGCTAAACGCAAGTGTGTCCGCGAATAAGTGACCACTGCTGGAGAACGCAAGTAGGCCGCCGACAATCATGAGAGACGTTCGTATGTTCATTTATTACGACCTTAGGCCCGCGTTCTTGTTTGAACGCGTGCGCAGTTTGTTTACTGGAGAATAAGGTCCTTTAATTCTCAACGTTATGGGTATAAGTGATTGCCGCGATAAATCTTTCAAACGTGCTTCGGTAAAGCTCTAGTAAGGCTGACTGCTATCTGCTTCGCTGAGGATGGGTTCAATGAGGCTAGCGACGATAGCCTCACATCAGCAGGTAGCACGGGCGTAGACCCTTAGGAAGGAACCGGTGCTTGAGCATCGATCAAGCTCTGGCTCTTCAGCTCTTCCCAAAAGGCTGCTGGGATACCGACCTTCATCGCCTGCACATTGGAAACGATCTGTCCCGGCGAGCGGGCACCTGGAATGATCGCAGACACTTGCGGATGTGCTGCCGCGAACTGCAGGGCGGCAGTATGAATGTCGATGCCATGTCGGCTGGCAACCGCCATGATTCGCGCGCGCTTTTCCACCGCTCCGGCAGGCAGATCCGGACTGAAGTTATAGCGGCTGCGTCCCCCCAGAAATCCATCGTTCAGTGGTGTTCCAACCACGGCGCTGGTTCCCTTCCTGCTCAACGCCGGAAAGGTGTTGCGCAACGCCTCGCCGTGGTCAAGGAGGGAATACTGGCAGGCAAGCAACACGATGTCGGGAGTCGGGTCATAACCGGCTACTGCCTGAACCACGGCATTCGGCGTATTGACTCCGAAGCCCCATGCCTTGATGAGCCCCTCATCGCGCATTTTTTCCAGCTCAACCATCGCCCCTGTGCGCGCAATTCGATACGCCGTTTCCCAACCGCCTTCCAGTTCGGTGTTATCTGGCGAGATGTCATGGATAAAGACGATATCGATACGCGGCAGCCCCAGCCGCTGCAGGCTGTCTTCCACGGAACGACGCGCGCCTGCCGCGGTGTAGTCATATCGGTAGTTGAAGGGCGCCGGCGACTTCCAGATAGCATGGTCCGCGCGCTGGCCACCAGCGGCCGTCAATATGCGGCCGACCTTGGTGGACACCACATAGTCGTCTGGATTCTTGCCGCGCAGGAAGCGGCCTAGACGATATTCACTCAAGCCAAACCCGTAGAATGGCGAGGTGTCGTAAAGCCTTACACCTGCCTCCCAAGCTGCCTGCAGAACCGAACCCGCCTGCTCGTCGCTGATCGGCGCAAAGATATTGCCGATCTGCGTCCCGCCCATGCCAAAGCGTTGAGGCGTCATGTACCTCATTGCATGCGAGGGTAAATTGACGGGCAGGTCTGCGCGCACGATCCGTCCTTCGGTACGCATCACGCTTCCAGGCTCCTTCAGCGAAGAGGGCACCGGGGCCGTAGCCAGCGAACTTGCGATGCTCGATGCGGGCAGCAAAGCGGCTGCAACAGTACCCACTGCCGAATAGGTAAGAAAATCTCGTCTGTCCATCCAACTTTCCTTTCGCGACCAAGGTTTCACGGGATCATCGAAGCCGGTACGCGTAAAAGTTAGAACAACGAGGGTTGGCCGGGTGACCCTAATGCGCCATATCTTTTGCACAATCCTGCCGATGCTCTTGTGCTGGTCACGCATTCTCAGCAGACTCGAACCTTCCGTAGATTGGGGGGCATGTGATGACGAGCGGTTCCTTCTCGCAGTTCGGTTTCAGCCGTGTGCATTCCCTGACCTTGCGCGATCCCGTGCAGTTCACCGAACGCTTCCAGGCGCTCCAACGGCTTATCGAAAAAGTCACCCTGCAGATTGGCTTGAACGAGGTTTGCGAAACGTCGATTCCAGGCTTGAGCTTTTATCGAATAGCCGAGCTAGGTACGCCCACGTACTGCATTTATGAGCCTTGCGTGGCCATCATTCTGCAGGGGGCGAAGGAGATCTCGTTCGGCGAGGAAGCCTGTGATTTCGGGCAAGGGGCGTTTTTCGTCACATCGGTCGATATTCCCACACTGGCTCGCGTTACCGCGGCTAACGAGCAAACGCCCTATTTATCCGTTGTGTTGAAGCTCGATTTTTCCCTGCTCAATGAGGTGATCCTGACCCTCGAACCGCCAAAGCAGGAAATGGCTACTGAGGCGCGGGGCTTCGTATCCGGGGTGGCGACGAGCGAGATGCTCGATGCGTTCGCTCGACTCGCCACGCTGATCGAACGGCCGCTTGAAGCAGGCTTGATGTCGGGCCTTATCAAGCGGGAGATATACGGCAGGCTGCTGCTCAGTGAAGCGGGGGATTTGTTGCGTAGCGTCACTCGCGATGGTTACCGGGATAAGGGCATCGTGAGAGCCGTTGAATGGCTAAAATATCACTACGATAAACCGTTGCAGGTGGCCGACCTCGCCGAACGATCAGGCATGGCCAGCTCCACGCTGCATCACCGCTTTCGCAAGCTGACAGGCACAAGCCCCATTTAGTATCAAAAATCGCTACGGCTGCAAGCCGCGCGTAGCCTGATGTTGACCGAGCGGATAGACGTGAGCACCGCCGCGTTGCGAGTAGGTTATGAAAGCGTCGCCCAATTCAGCCGCGAATATGCCCGGCGCTTTGGAGCGCCTCCCTCGAGAGACATCAAGCGCGCACGGGAAAAATGAAAGGAACCCGGAGGTGACTGCCCCCGGGCCTTTCGTCTTACAGGTTAATCGGGTACTGAGTGATGAACCTGACGTCGTCGACGTCGCCACTGAACGAGTTGCGATAGGTCACCTGGCGCAGGCGGAATGACAGGTTTTTCAACGGTCCGTTCTGGATCATGAAATCCGCTAAGTTGCCATGAACGGCGCGTACTGGCACGTTCGGGCATGTCGCGTCACAGCGCCTGAGCAAAGCATCTAGAGCACCCCATTAAGCATCATCGGTCCTCGGCCTCTGCGCCGAGGCTGTTCAAAAAGATCAGCAACCAACTCTCAGGCTGTATCGGAGATTTCGTACCGCTTAAGCATCGCGCGCTCCTGCTTTCTATGGGGGCGAACTCTACCGAATAGGGGGGGCAAGTGTTGCGACAGCGCCTTAAGGTGGTTAGCTGCAAGACCCAATGCAAGCTCGCCACAGTTCGGAGTCCCAGGCGAGAAAGCATGTTGGCAATAGCTTGCGGTGGGATGAGAGTTAGCGGTTTTAAGAGAATAATCCTACGCGCAACTAAGTTACGCGTAGGATCTTCGTACTTTCAGTACGCGGCCACCAGACCATCCTTCCGGGGATCAGTGCCACCCACATAACCATGAGTGGTGCGCTGGATAATCTGCGCGCCGCCAAAGGCGAATACGCCGTTAGGTTCTTCGACATCTATGTCGTGGCCTTTGGCACGTAAGGCTTCGACCACCTGTGGGTCGAATGCACGTTCCACTACGACTTTCAGGCCAGATTCGAGCCTCCAGCGCGGTGCGTCTGCGGCGGCTTGCGGGTTCTGTTTGTAGCGCAGGATGCGCATCATCATCTGCAAGTGACCCTGTGCCTGCATCGGGCCGCCCATCAGGCCGAAGGACATCAATGGCGTGCCGTCGGCGTTCATCACAAAGCCGGGGATGATGGTGTGGAACGGACGTTTGCGCGGTGTAACGTAGTTGACGTGCTGCGGATCCAAGGAGAAGCCCGCGCCACGGTTTTGCAGGCTGATGCCGGTGCCAGGCACCACGACACCTGAGCCGAAGCCCATGTAATTGGACTGGATGAACGAGATCATCATGCCGCTTTCATCGGCCGCCGACAGGTAAACGGTGCCGCCCGGTTTAGGCGAGCCATGCCCCGGATTGGCGGCCTTGTCGGTGACGAGACCGGCGCGCTCCATCAGGTAGGTTTTGTCCAGCAGATGCTCGGAAGGCACGCGCATGTGGTCGTTATCCGCCACGTGTTCGTTCAGGTCGGCAAGGGCCAGCTTCATGGCTTCCAACACTGGGTGCACGGTTTCCAGGCTGTCCACTGGGTGCTCGCCGATGCCCAATGCTTCGAGCATAATCAGGCCGGACAGGGTAGCGATGCCCTGGCCATTAGGTGGCAATTCATGAACCACGGCGCCGGCGTAGGGCACCGATAGGGTGTCGATCCAGTCCACAGTGTGGGTCGCCAGATCGTCGAGGCTCATGACGCTGCCATTGGCGTTGGCATGGGCGATGATGGCTTGGGCCAGTTCGCCGCGATAGAACGCTTCGCCTTTGGTTTGGGCGATCAGCTCCAGGGTGCGGGCGTGATCCTTGAGCCGGATTTTCTCCCCGGCCTGTGGTGCTTGGCCGTCGGGCAGGAAGCACTCGGCAAAACCCGGCTGATCCTTGAGCAGTTCAGCGCCGAGCTTCCACAGCCGGGCTATGATCGGGGTGACTTGGTAGCCATCCCGAGCATAGCCGATGGCCGGTTCAGCCAGGGTGGCGAAAGGCAGTTTTCCGTAACGCTCGGACAGCTCGACCCAGGCCGAAACCGCGCCTGGCACCGTCACCGCTGGCCAGCCGCGCTGGGGCATTTTGCTCTGCCCGGCGAAAAACTCAGGGGTCCAGGCTTGCGGTGCGCGACCGGAAGCATTCAGGCCCTGCAACTTGCTGCCGTCCCAGACGATAGCGAAAGCGTCGCTGCCGATCCCGCAACCGGTGGGCTCGACCACGGTCAGGACCATGGCGGCTGCGATGGCCGCGTCGACGGCGTTGCCGCCCTTGCGCAGCATGTCCAGCCCGGCCTGGGCGGCCAATGGCTGGGAGCAGGCGACCATGTTACTGCCCATCACTGGCGAGCGTGCCGAAGCGTAGGGTTGGCTGTAATCCAGATCATCAAACATTAGCGTTTCTCTTTGGCAGAAAAGTTAGCCCTTGGGGTCCAGCGCATCACGCAAACCATCCCCCAGCAGGTTGAAACACAGGACCGTGATGTAGATCGCCACGCCAGGCGCAATCGACATCCAGGGTGCCTGCTCCATAAAATTTTTCGCGGTGTTGAGCATCGATCCCCAGGAAGGTGAGGGCGGTTGCTGGCCCAGACCGAGGAACGACAGACTGGCTTCAGCCAGAATCGCCGAGGCGATGGTCAACGTGGCTTGCACAACCAATGGCGACATCACGTTGGGCAGCACGTAGCGCAGGATGATCCAGCGATCCTGCAAGCCAATGGCACGAGCACCTTCCAGGTAATCTTCGTGTTTGATGGTCAGCACCTGACCACGGGTCAGTCGGGCAAAGATCGGCATGGCTGACAGGCCGATAGCGATCATTGCGTTGGTCAGGCTCGGGCCGAGGAAGGCGCCCAGCGCAATCGCCAATACCAGAAACGGGCAGGACAACAGCGCTTCCATGACACGGGATATCACCGCGTCGAGTTTGCCGCCGAAATAACCGCCCAACAGGCCCAAAGGCACGCCGATGGCCATGGCGATGAACACCGAAACACCACCGGCCAGCAACGAACTGCGTGCGCCCCAGAGCAGACGGGAAAACAGATCGCGACCCAGTTCGTCAGTGCCCATCCAGTAGATCAGCGATGGTGCCTTGCGGACCGCGAGAAAGTTGGCTTTCAGCGGGTCATGGGGCGCAATCCAGGGCGCCAGCAAGGCCGCCAGGATAAACAGCAGCAACACCGCCGCGCCGAGTACCGCGCCTTTGTTGGCGAGGAATTTCTTCACGAACGGCGAGCGGCTGCGGGGTGCGATCACGCTAAGAGGGAGGCTGGAAATAGCGGTCATGAAGCAGTCCTCAGACGCGGATTAATCATCCGGTACAGCACGTCGGCGAGCAGGTTCAGCAGCAGGAAGCCAATTGCGATGCACAGCACCACGCCTTGCACCACGGCGTAATCACGATTGAACACGGCGTCGACAATCATCTTGCCGAAGCCAGGTATGCTGAAGACTTGCTCGGTCAGCACCGCGCCGCCGAGCAGTTCACCAAACAGCAGGGTTGTCAGGGTCACAATAGGCATCAATGCATTGCGCAGGGCATGCTTGAGGATCACCGTGCGCGGGCGCAGGCCCTTGGCCCGGGCGGTGCGCACGTAGTCGGTGCGCAACACTTCAAGCATGGCGCTGCGGGTATGGCGCATGAGAATCCCCGACAACCCTGCACCGAGCACGAAGGCCGGCAGGATCAAGGTCTTCAGGTTTTGCCCGAAGTCCTCGCCCATGGGCACGAAACCCGAGGCCGGCAGCCATTGCAGTTTCACGGCGAAGACCATGATCAGCAGGATCCCCAGCCAGAAGTGCGGAATCGAGATCCCCGACAGCGCGATGACATTGGCTCCGTAATCCACGACGGTGCCTTTGCGTACGGCCGAGATAATTCCAGTGGGAATGCCGATCAGCAGTGCGATCAACAAGGACAGCACCGCCAGCTCCACGGTCACCGGCAACTTGGACGCCAACAGCGTGGTCACCGGTTGTTCGGTGCGCAGCGAAGTGCCGAAGTCGCCGGTCAGCACATTGCCGACCCAGTTCAGGTACTGCACGGGGATCGGGTCGTTGAGCCGATACTTGTCGCGCAGGTATTCCATCACCGCCGGGTCGCGCTCTTCACCGGCCATGGCCAGCACCGGGTCACCCGGCAACAGTTTCTGCAGGGTGAAGACGAAGAGCGAAACCAGGATCAGTGTCGGGATCGCACTAAGCAGGCGTCGCAGGATAAACATCAGCATGCCGGACCCTCGTTTTTGCGGCGATCATTCACAGTCATGGCTTGAACGCGACGTTGTTCAGACGAATCAGGCCATCCGGGTTTGGCACGAAACCAGTCACGTTGTTACGCATGGCCATGATTCGCGGATCGAAATACAGGTACGCGGTCGGCACTTCGTCAGCCAGCAAACGCAGGGCTTCGTTGTACAGGGCCTGGCGCTGGGCAACATCGTTGACAGTGCGGGCCTTGTTCAACAGCTCGTCGAGTTTGGCGTTGCAGTATTTGCCGTCGTTCTGGCCGCCCTTGCAGGTCACGAACTGGTGAATGTCGCCATCCGGATCAGGACGGCCCGACCAGGCGCTCATGCCGATCTGGAAGTTGCCGCTTTGCTGTTCGCTCAGCATGGTGGCGTATTCAGTGGCAATCAGATTGACCTTGAAACCCGCTTCTTCAGCCATGGCCTGAATGATCTGCCCGACCTGTTGTGCGATAGGGTTGTTGGCGACTTTCAGGTCCACTGCCAGTGGCAGCTTCACGCCTGCTTCGGCCAGCAAGGCCTTGCTCTTTTCCACATCGCGGGTCGGGATCGGCAGATCCTTGTCGTAGTACGGGCTGTTTTTCGGAAACGGCTGGGCGCTCGGCGCATACAGGCCTTCGAACACCACCTGGTTGATCGCATCACGGTCGATGGACCGCTCGAATGCCTTGCGCACACGCTTGTCTTTGCCCATCGGCGAGTTGGCCTTTTCGCCGTTGTTAATGTTGAACATCAACTGCATGTAGCCAAGTCCTGGCGTGTTATAGACCGCCAGCTTGCTGTCCGCCTTGGCGGTTTTCACGTCGGTGGGGGCAACCCGTTCGATGATGTCCAGGTCGCCGGAACGCAGGTTGGCCAGACGCACCGAGGTGTCCGGAATCGGCAGGAAAATCACCTTGTCGAAGTGATAAGCCTGCTTGTTCCAGTAGTTGTCGAAGCGCTCCAGCACAATGCGATCCTGCTGCACGCGCTGGACGAATTTGTAAGGGCCGGAGCACACCGGTTTGGAGGCGAACTCACCCTGGGCGGCCTTCGGCGCAAGCATCATTCCGGCGCGGTCCGAGAGTTGGGAGACCAGGGTGGCGTCCGCTTGCTTGAGTTTGATGGCAACGGTTTTGGCGTCTATCACTTCAACGCTGTCCACCGAGGCCAGCTCGCTCTTGCGCAGGGAGTCGGGCAGGGTGCGAGCGCGGTCCAGGTTGAACTTCACCGAGGCAGCATCGAACGCTTCGCCGTCGTGGTAAGTCACGCCTTCGCGCAGAGTCATGGTCAGGGTCTTGCCGTCTTCGCTCCAGTTCCAGGCAGTGGCCAGTTGTGGGGCGTAGGTCAGGTCCGGGTTCACATCCACCAGCTTGTCGCACAGTGCGGTATAGACCAGACGGCCCGAATAGGTACGCGAACGATGCGGGTCGAGCCCATCAGGATCGTCCTGAATGCCGATGCGCAGGGTGGATTCGGCAAAGGCGGCGTTGGCGGCCAGCAATAACAAGGTTCCTGTCATGACGCGTGAAATTTTCATGGCTGGCTCTCCACTGCAAGGGATTGATGGTTCTTGAACAGATTCAGGCGCTGGGTGTAAGCAGCGCTGGGTGTCGGCAAAATCAGGGGGCCTGCACCGGCATTGGCGATTTCACGCCAGAAGTGGCACGCCACCTGACGCTCGGCCTCGACGGTTTCCATCACTGGCACCACTTCTTTGCACAGCGCCCGGGCGTGCGGGCAGCGGGTATGGAAGCGGCAACCCGATGGCGGGCGACTCGGGCTCGGCATGTCGCCGCCCAGCAATGGGCGCGGCCGGCGCAGGTCCGGGTGGCTGACCGGCACGGCGGCCATAAGCGCCTGGGTGTAAGGGTGCAGAGGGTTTTCAAACAGGCCGTTGACCGGCGCCAGTTCGACGATTTCCCCCAAGTACATCACGGCTACCCGGTCGCTCATGTGGCGGATCACGGCCAGGCCGTGGGCGACAATCACCAGGGTCAGACCGAATTGATGCTTGAGGTCTTCCAGCAGGTTGACGACTTGCGCCTGCACCGAAACGTCCAGCGCGGACACGGGTTCGTCGCCCAGAATCAAACGCGGGTCAGACGCCAGGGCCCTCGCAATGCCGATGCGCTGACGCTGGCCACCGGAGAACTCGTGAGGGTGGCGGCCGCCGTGCTCGGGCGCCAGGCCCACGGTGCGCAGCAACTCGGCGACTTTGGCCTGGCGGTCGCTGCGGCTGGCATCGCTGTGCAGCCAGATAGGCTCACCGACGATGGATTCCACAGTCATGCGCGGATTGAGCGAGGCAAACGGATCCTGAAAGATGATCTGCAAATTACGCCGCACCTGGCGCAGCTTCTCCGGGGTCAGATTGGCCAGGTTACGGCCTTCATAAATGACGTCGCCCGCCGTAGGTTTGAGCAGGTTGAGCAGCAGACGGCCGAGGGTTGATTTACCCGAGCCGGACTCGCCCACCAGCGCCAGGGTCTCCCCTTTGCGCACCGACAGATTGACCTGGTTGACCGCTTGCACCGGCGGCTTCTTGCGCTGGAACAAGCCGCTTTCCACCCCGAAGTGTTTGCTCAGGTCGATGCTTTCGAGAATGATCTCAGGGCTTGCACGCTCAACTATTTGGCGTTCAGAAAGGCTCACGCGCTGACTCCCATATGCTGCTCCAGTGGCGCACGAATGCACGCGGCGAAATGTCCGGGGGAGAGCTCAAGCAGCGGCGGGCGCGCCTCGCGACATGCCTGAATCACAAAAGGGCAGCGCCCGGCGAATCGGCAACCGGTGGGCATTTGCGCAGGCGTCGGGACGCGACCATTGATGGTTGCCAGACGACCTTCACGCGGGCCAATCGATGGCATCGAACCCATCAGGCCGATGGTGTACGGGTGCTGCGGGTCATCGAACAGGGTTTTTACCGGGCCGCTTTCCACCACTCGCCCGGCGTACATCACCATCACGTCGTCAGCGACCTCGGCGACCACGCCCAGATCATGGGTGATCAGGATCATGGCCGTGCCGGTTTCAGCCTGCAGATTGGCGATCAGCGACAGGATCTGCGCCTGAATGGTCACGTCCAGGGCGGTGGTGGGTTCGTCGGCAATGATCAGCGCCGGATCGTTGGCCAGGGCCATGGCAATCATTGCCCGCTGCCGCATGCCGCCGGACAGTTCATGGGGGTAGGCGTCCAGGCGTTGCGCGGCGTCAGGCACGCGGACCTTTTCGAGCATTTGCAGGGCGCGCTGACGGGCGTCCTTGGCCGACAGACCCTGATGGCGGATCACGCTTTCGGCGATCTGCTCGCCAATGGTGAAGACCGGGTTCAAGGAGGTCATGGGCTCCTGGAAAATCATCGCCATGCGGTTGCCGCGCACATCCAGCAAGCGCTCGTCGGGCATGCCCAACAAGGCTTCATCGAGCAGAGCGGACGTACGGGCGGCGATCTTGGCGGTGTCGGGCAGCAAGCCCATCAGCGCCATGGACGTAACGCTTTTACCACACCCGGACTCTCCGACGATGGCCAGGGTCTTGCCGCGCTGGACCGCGAACGAGACGCCGTCCACGACATTGGCGGGTGCGCCTGCAAAGCACACGGTCAAGTTGCTGACACTCAATACCGTGTCGGTGGCCTGAGTTGTGGTGCTCATAAACTTGCCTCCAGATCTTGATTGATGACGTTGTCCAGCGCCTGTTGCAGCGCGCGCAAATGGCCACGCATGGCCGTGGCGGCCTTGATCGGATCACGGTTTTCGATAGCGTCGACAATGTCGTTGTGGTCGTGGCTGTAGGCGTCGAGGCGGTCGGCGTTGCGAGCCCGCTGACGCAGGTCACGCCAGGCCGGGTCGAGCCGGATCGCATCGAGCATTTCAAAGATATCCAGCATCAGGCGGTTACCTGCGGCCTCGGCGATCCCGCGATGCAGGGCGCTGTCCCACAGCTCAATGCCCTCGGCATCGGCAGGCTCGGCGGCCTGTTGGTGTCTGGTGCGTTCGGCAAGGCGGCGCAAAATTGCTATCTGGTCGCCGTTGGCTCGAACCGCCGCCAGGGACGCCAGTGCAGGCTCCAGATGCAGGCGCGCTTCCATAACCTCGCTGAAGTTAGTCCGCCCGGACAACCGGGCAAAGCTCATGGCCGCACTGGGTGGAGTAGGGCCGACGAAGGTTCCTTTGCCCTGGCGCCGCCAGATCTGCCCTTCGGCTTCCAGCACCGCTAGCGCCCGCCGGATGGCCCGGCGACTGAGGCCAAAATCGGCGGCCAGGTCCCGCTCGGTCGGCAATGCCCGGTGCGGGAAGGCAGCATGTTGCGCAACCATCTGCCGCAAGGCATCCAGCGCTAGTTTCGAAGTGTTGTCGATGGGTGTGTCAGGGTCGAACCTTTGCATCGTGGTACTCGCGCCAGAGTATAAAAAACGGCTCCGAGCTGACTGTGGGCAGGAGATCGAGGCAAAAGGGTAAGTGCAAGCGTGATGCCAATTGAAATTGGTTCGCCTCGGGATTAGCGCTATGTGCTTAGCTATTACTCAGGAGCAGCGGCGGCGGGGGCCGATAAGCAAGGGTTCGTCGGGTTGGTTCAGGGGATTAAAGAGGATTGGTTCGTGGATCATTGAACCAATTTCCGCTGCTTATGCAGATTGTGCATCGATTCGTGCGTAGTGCGCCGGGGTGGTGCTTGGTATTGATCTGTTAATACCTAAACATAGACTTCGCAATGCAACTGTCCGCCATGCACGTCCCCTTTTAAGCTTTCACACAGTGCGCAAAAATTGTGCGAATGGGGATAGATCGACTTTAAACATCAACGTTTCCGGGGAATGCTCAGCCGCGAAGGTAAGGTTTGGCTCGACACAGCAACGGGCGACCACACCAGTGAACACCAAATTAGTAATGCCCACTCGGCCGCTTGGGTTGGCCGCGAAAGGGGTGCCAATGTCTGGCCGGTATCGGGCTTAAACGATCAACGCTCGCACTGATGAGCGATCAATACCTCTTGAGGCATCTGCAATCCTGCCGGCGGTTATGTTCCAATGACGCCCCTCATTTGCTTACCGGAGCTTTACCATGGCCGACGCTACGGACCACGCCTTCTATGACCGCGCAGACGCCCATATTGAGTTGTCAAACGAACAGCTTAAAACCTATGGAAACCTCGGTGAGATCAGCGCCTCGATGATGTTTGGCACATCACGTTTCAACGCATGGGCCAGTGCGCAGAACTTCAATTCCGGTGCCGAAATGGCCGATGCGAGGGAGGCATTGCTGAAGTATTTCTGTGATCAGTATCGGATGATGCTTGAGGATAATTTGGATGATCACATCAATAATTTCGGTCAGTACAGGCTGGGCAAGTAGGCCGTCGGGACGGAAACCAATAACCATACGCTGTGGGTCTCCTGAATCCTTCCCGTCAGCCCCTGGAATCGATCAGTGCAACACACGGGTTAGGTGGGGTATGGCCAGAAAAATCGTTGGCCCATCGGGCGAGTAAACGAATTGTGCCCCTCGTCCGCAGGACAGCATCACTCGGTTTTCACCGCCATCAAAGCGTTCAATTCGCCGTATGTGTGGGCTTTCAAGGTTTGGGTGTCGAGTTGGCCATTGTCCAGGAAGCTGCGGACCAATGCTCCCATGGCGCCGTGCAGAAACTCGGCGATGCTGGAGCCCGCGCTGAGTCGTCTGACGCCCAGGCGCTTCAATTCGTCAGGGGAGGGCAGTCCGTCCCGGGACAGCAGGTTGACGGGTAGTTTGGTCTCCTGACAGAGGGTGGCAATTTCGTTCGGATCGACCACGCCAGCGGCAAACAGGCCGTCCGCCCCGGCGCTGGCATACAGTGCGGTGCGCTTCAGGAGTTCCTCCAGGCGTTGTTCGGCGGGGAAAAGGTTCTTCAGGTAGACGTCGGTCCGTACGTTGATGAACAGCTTGACGCCCGCCTGGTTTGCCACCGTTCTCGCGACATCAATCTTGCGAACAAGCAGTTCTGGAGAGCCCAGGCCGTCTTCGATGTTGATCCCGACCGCCCCGGCGGCGATGACTGTGTTGATTACTCGGCCGACCTGCTCCAGGTCATCGGAGTAGCCGCCTTCGATATCCACCGTGAGCGGTACGCTGAGCACCCGTGCCATCGACTTGACGGTGGTGCTCAGGAGGTCGAGAGGCAACTTGTTGCCATCCTGATAACCGTGGGACCAGGCCATGGCCGCGCTGCTGGTCGCTACCGCCTTGCCGCCCAAGCTTTCGACGATGCGCGCACCGCCCGCATCGGCCACATTGGCCAAGACCAGCAGTCCGTTCTGATGCAGATTGTGAAAAGCGGTATCCAGTGCAGTCATGACAATCCAATTCCTTTGAAAGTTGTGCCTTTAGTGGCGAGGGACGGTGTGTTAGAGGCCGGTTGTGCAATGCACGTTGCTTAAGTATGGGGCATCTGTGACGTAAGCATGCCACTTCGGGGAGGGTTGGAGTTAAAAGCGCAAGGTCCGGCGGGGAGCGATCTACGACTCGCAGCTGCTTTCCAATACGTCAGCATTTCCTTGAGGTGATTTTCTGTAGGCGCAACAGCAGATTTACTCTCCATTGTGTCTTCTCCTCGGGTAACAACCGCATTGGGTCAGCAGGAGTAATAGTTCAATCGGTGGGCGCGCGCTTTTCTGAAGAGCGAAAGGAGCGCCATAGGTCCCACGACCCTCGCCCTTGCCTCTGAGCAACCGCCATGCATTGGAACCAGCAATAGGGGGACTATTTGTAAGCGCACGGGCAAACCGTCTTGCACGACTAAGCCGGACGCCACCTATGCGGTAGCAGCGCTGCAATCTCACTCGCCCGCTGCGTAGCGACCCAGCAAAGAGCCAGTTCTTGCGCCCCAGCGCCCGAGGCTGTATCTGGTTGTCGGGTAGTCAGACGCGGTCACCCGCGGCTGTGAACAACATCCTGGGCAAGTGAGCAGGCAAGTAAGCTAGGCTGTTCGCACGACTGGCCGTTGGTATTCGACGGCCTGAAAACAAAGGCGCTATCAATGTCGAAACATTTGCTGTTGGGCTGGACCCGTTCCTTGTGCGTGCTTGCTGCCTTGAGCGGCGCGGTCACCATGGCAGTTGCCGCCGAGCCTGAAAAAACCGCTACGGCGGCATCGGACACGCAATCGGTGTCCCTGGCAGGCGGCAAGCTGAAGTTCGTGCTGAAAGGTGTCGAGGCCCGTACCTTGAACAGCGAGAACGGCGGCACGATGTACTTCGATCCGAAAAGCGAGCGGGCCATCATCGTTACTGAAGGTCCGGCGCCGACTGCGGGCACTACCCCGGACGCTGCGTTTCGCCTTGCCGTGGATACCTTGAACGAAAAGCAGCAGGCCGCGTCACCCAACTTTCGCATGACTAGCGAGAAGACCATTCAGGTGAACGGCTTGAAGATGTACCGCTTGGACGGCACCGACGATTTCAACGGCCTGAAACTACTGATGGCCTCGTTGATGACGATGAACGATCAGGAGATCACCATCATCGAAGTGATGTCCAGCGTAAACGACCCGGCCGGCCATACCGCTGCGTTGAAGAACATTCTGGGCAAGTAAACCGCAGGTTTCCGGATGGTAGGCTGTCGGCTCCCGACGGTCTGCCCATCACATGGAGCCCGCATGATCTCGTGCGCAAAGCTTGCCCAACTCGGTGTCGTGCTCCCCGACCCGCCCGCGCCGCGACTACGTACCCGACGTGGTGCACCGCGGGGTGGTCTACGTCAGTGGCCAGCTGTTGCGCAAAGGCAATCTCACGATCACCGGTCCGGTGACATCCGCCACCTCACAAGACGATCTCAAGCGTGCCGACCGTGCATGCTGCGCGCACTGAGCGCGATCGATCAAGCCCTCGGGCTGGAAAATGTGGAGGCACAGGGGAAGGCGTATGTTCTATAGCTGCAGTTGCAAGTAGCGGTTGCAGGCCTCGGGATGCTCGCGCAGCAGGTGCTCGACCACACCGCCAGTCGAAGAGCAAGGTCTTGTTGAGGCCGAGGAACACCGGCTGGATTCGCTCGTTGAAGTCGAGGATCGCCAGGGAGGTCAGGCCGATCTCATGAAACGGCGCTTCATCGTGCAGCGATGCCGGGGCCAGTCCGGTGGCCTGCAGGAGCAGGTCGCGCACTAATTCCTTGAGCGCCGGCTTGAGCACGGCGTCTTCCCTGGATTGGATCATGTTCACCCCTTGAACTGACCATGGCGCAGCGTTCGGCGGATACGGGGCCGCCGACGCGAAGGCGCCAGGCAATGCGGACTTTCAATGGGGTTGAACGGCGACCGGCAAACTTCCGACCGCGGTCCGGCGAAGGTTTACAGCGTGATGTTGGGGGTGGGGTAGAACAAAATATTGAGTACGAAGAGGATCATCCAGAAACCGATTTCCAGTGTTTCGGTAATAGGCTGGATCTTCTTGATTGCGCCGTAGACATGCACAACGAACATCAGCGTGAAGACGACGAAAAGAATATCGAAGGCATAGCTGAAACTGGTGCCTGTGGTGGCCGAGCGCAACATCGCTACTTCAACGACAAGGATGAACGCACCGAGGCAACGACCGAAATAGATAGCCAGGTGTTCGTGTTCGGGGACGGTCCAGCGCATGAGCCGGGCCCATTGGAGCGGGGCGAAAAAGATGGGTAAGGCAAAGAAGAGGGTGGTCACCACCATCAGGGTTGTGATGTATTCCTTGCTGTATTGCGCATAGTAACCAAGCATTTAAGAACTCCTTGTCTCATCGGCGCATCTAGGCGCCCGGCAGTAATTATTATTGTTGTGACTGGCTGGTTTTGCGGCGTGAAGTATTGGGAGGGCTGACCAGAAGCGTCAATTGTACAAAGGCGCCTACTACCAAAGGCGCGGAGGGGGGTAGTACCACTCACACATTAAGTTTCGACGGATGGAAGTGGTATCTGGGTGGAGCTCACTGCGGCGACGGCGACTGGCGTTTGCGCGACGCGAAACAGGTAGTGTTGAGGATGAGCACAACTATGGCTTATAGGCGAAATCGCCCCACGCAAGCCTGAGGATCGCTTCCTCTCCGGCATGCGTCGCCTCTATCGCGTCATTAAGCTTGAGCAAGTTCGTTTGGACGGTGGTGTGAGAGGTCGGCGATTCTTGAACTCGCACTGAGTCGTCTAACGCCCAGGCGCTTCAATTCTTCGGGGGAGGGCAGTCCGCCCGGGACAGCAGGTTGACTGGCTGTTTGGCTTCCTGGCAGGTGGTGGCCATTTCGTTCGAGTCGACCGCGCAGGCTGTCCAGCCTTACTCCTCCACGCCTGGCCCATGGTCCCGTTCGCGCTGGCGAGAAGGACGACCAGATTCTGGCTAAACAGGGCTGAACCAAGGCGCATATCGCGATTCTGTGTTCGCAGGTCATGATCTGAAGAATGGGTCAGACTTTTCGAGCAGAGCGGTCATTGGCGCGCGTCACGCCAACAGCGGAGCAAGGAAATAGGGCGCGAGGATGACGACGGCCACCAGCACCGTCCAGCTTTCGAACAAGAGCCGCACCCGCCAGGGGGCGTGATCCAGTTCCATGAAGTGGAGCAGGACCATACGCACCTTCCAGGCGGCAATCAATATCGTCGCGATCGTGGCGGTTGCTGCGGTGACGCTGTCTTTCGACAAGCCCCAGGTCGTGACGATTGTCGCGATGCTCAGCAACAACCACACGCTGGTCACCCATCGTTGTGCGCGGTCCATGTATTACCTCATGAGATAAAGTAGCGGGAAAAGGATGATCCAAAGCAAATCGACCATGTGCCAGTAGATTCCCATGCTCTCGATACCAACCAGGCTGCTGTCTCTGGCGTATGTCCCCGCCCGAGCGTGTGCCCAAAATACGGCAAGCGCTACGCAGCCGGCGACGACATGCAGGAGGTGGATGCCGGTCAGCGCGAAATAGAACATGAAGAAGTCGTTGGTCAGCATGGTGTAGCCGGCCTGAATCTTCCCCATGTATTCAAAGATTTTCGAAATGCCAAACGCGATGCCGCTGGCGAGGGCGGCCGCCAGCCACGGACCGACCGCGGTGCGCCGGCGCGCCGCCTGGACGGCGCGGACCATGCACCAGGAACTGGTCAGTAAGATCAGCGTGTTGCCTCCTCCAAAGTGGAGGTTTAGAGCCTGACGTGAAGCCTCGAAGGTGCCAGGATTCTTTAAGCGCTCGACCATGAATGAGCCGAACAGCAGCGCGAAGATCATCATGTCCAGGCCGACGAATACCCAGATACCTTCCAAACCCGGCAGGCGACGGACTTGTGGCGTGCACATGGGGGGCGAGATGAGCCTGGCGGTAACACGCTGGCGTGACGGAATTAACTTCAATTCTTCCCCCGATCTTCCGCTTCGAGTCGCAGCAAAGCCTTCCGGGTCAACGGCACAAGGCAAAAGAGGTAGACGAAGAACGTCACGAACACGAGCCAGAAGGTGATCAGGCCGTGCCATGCAAAGATGCCGGTGGTCAGGAAAGGAATCAGTAGGACCGAGATGAAAGTTGCGCAGGTGAAGAAACCCAACCACGCGATCCAGGATGGGAATAGGGGCTGCTCCCGCTTGTCCATCAGCATGCAGATGCCAATGGCGCACCACTCGATCGCAAAGATCACAAAGGGTGGATCGAACATGAACCAGCCTAGGTCGTAGAGCATCTGGATCTCCCCATCGGAGCGGCTGTCGGGCCGAAAGGCGGCGGTCATCCAGTAGAGTGCAGGCAGCATCAAGGTCAACATGGCAGCTACGCCGCTAGTACGCACCACCTGCGAGAGAACGCTCATGGAGTCCGTCAGGATGCGTTCCATGATTTTGGCCATGACCGCAGTCCAGGTCAGGTAGAAGGGCATACAGACGAACATGACCATCATGCCCACTCGAATACCGAAACTATTATCTCGGAAATAGCTGCTGATTTCGCTTGCGCTGAGGTAGGCCGGAGGCGGGGGCCAGAAGCCCGCGAATACAGCAAACCCAAGTAGTCCACCAAGCGCGACGATCAGAACAGAGTAGTTGCACAGATGCAGGATTCGGTAACTTGCCGAGCGTTCGGTCGTCATCGCGAGAGGTCCTTTTTTATGGCGAATAGTCAGTTTTTCTTGTGTTGGCGAAAGCATCATAGAGTTTGTCCGATCAATTTCTCGAGGAGTTCGTTGGTTTAGGTGTAGGTCGGCCCGATTATTGGCGCTCGCTTTTCCACGTCCCGAACAGCTGCGGCGGGTAAGGCAGCAATTGTCGAACAGTCACCCGCTCGGTCGGTTGCGCCCAGCTCGCACCAGCGCTCCTGGTACGGCACAACCTGCTTCGTCCCGAAGCGGCGAGTAAGGTGGCGCAGGGATCGAGTTCGTCGTTCATCCGGTGGGGGCGGTAGGCGTCGAGCATGGGGTCTGGTTACGCGAGTGAGACTGCATCTAGTCGATACCACGAAAGCTAGCCATCTCCGCTGCGTGGCCAATCGTCGGTTACGACGATTTGGTGTAACAGCGCTGGATTGTTTGCTGATAGTTCGAAAATATGCGGCGCCAACACAGGTGGTTGACACGGTATCTGCTAACTACCCATGAAAAACCCACTATCCAGCGCTGGTAAGCATCCCCTTGTTGGGTGATCCTGCTGTTATGTGCAAAAACTCTATTTACAGCCCTGGTTCTTAGCTTTCGCTTTGACGCAGATAATCAAGATAAGCCTTCGACCAGCCCATTTCGACGTGACCTACACCTGGTTCACCATCAATCTCCACAATCATCGAACCCTCGTTAAGGGTGTACAGGGGGCTGACTTCGAACTCAAACAAGGCAAATAGCTTGGTACGCGCGGTGGTGACGCGTCCGGCTGCATCTTCGATAACAAAGGCCATCTCGGTGTGATAAAACATCGGGTCTAGCGTGAAGTCGACCCGCACGTCCGTCACCTGCTCAATGCGTCCCTCTTTCTGGATGTATCCCATGAAGCCAGTGCGGCCAACAGCCATGTACTGAAAGACATTCAAGGCCACATCGGGGCCCGCCTGAGCTTCGAGCCACTTCGACTGCTGCACTTGCCCCCAATCACGCGTCCCCCACGAGTGGTCACGATGACCAAACGTCTCGAAGGGAATCGTGCGCTCGCCAAGGCGAAGCACGCCCTTTACGCGCCCACTTTGCTCAAAACGGTCTGTCGCCATCCAGGTCGGACATCCTTCCGGGCTGGAGCCGTAGTTGTAGGCTGGGTGCATCGCTTCGAACTGGTATTCGATACTGGCTTTCTGGCCGGAGTAGTGAACTTCCGCAGACTCAAGCGGTAAGCGATGGCGGACTTGGACATCACCCACGTGCCAATCGTCAAAATCCATATCACTGGGTACAAGAATACCGTCGCAAATCTCAAATATGGGCTCTTTGCCCACGCCGGAACCGTAAACGCTCAGGGCGGCGCCTGCTTTATTGTCCCCGCTCACCCAGGTGTAAATGAAAGCGGCGATGTTTTCCTCGGCAAGCTGCAACATGAAAACCAGCGACTCGCGCGCATGGGATTCGTTACCTAATTTATGACGGAGGTCGTGTTCCGGTCCTAGGGAAAATGCTGCTGTTGAAGACTTATTACCTACCTTGTTCATGTCCACTCCTGATTATTATCGTATTTACAGGGCAGCGCCTTGCTACAGAATGCTGCCTGTCCGGACGTATGACGCAGCTCTCGACGGATGCTCACTTCAGTTTTAGTTGAAGAGTGCTTCTGCATTCAGCTCGAGAACATGCGCGCCGTGACGCTCCAGCGAAGCTTTGTACATAGCTAAGCCGCGCTCATTCTGTTGAACTAGCATGGAAGTACCCACCGCCATGAAAAAGCCGTACAGGGCATGCAGGCGGTAGCCATCCCAACAGGCTTGCCAAGAAAAGTCCCTTACTCCCATGGCAAGCAGCTGTTCGTGGTAGTCACGGATTAACTCTTGCTCATGGCGCTGGCGGAGTTTCGTGGAGAGGCCGGCTCCGAGATAAAACGCTGCGTCGACCATCGGTGACCCTAAGCGCACCGTCTGCCAGTCAACAACTATCAATGGCGAATGGTCGCTATCGTGACCGAAGAGCATATTGTCGAGCCTGTAATCACCATGCTGTATGACTCGGGGGCCGTCCAACCTACTAATGTATTCGACTGAGCGAGGCACTACGCGCTCCGCCAGGCGAATCAGCTCGGGGTCGATAAGGGGCGCGAAGGTTTTGGAAAACCCATCCAGAGTACCAGGGAAGAGAGAGAACAAGCCCACGGTGCGTCGCTGGTCCGCGAGCCATGGCAGATCCAGGAGCGATGGGTCGTTCCAGCGAGGTTCCTGTAACCTGACAAGTTGTTGTAGCGCGAGACGTGCTTGCTCGACGGTTCCTCCCTCAATGACATTGCCCACACTGTAGGCACCAAGATCCTCGAACAGCAAAGTGAACCAGCCTTCGGTCGGGTCGAACTCTGCGAACCAGCAACGTGGCGTTCTGATTTCAACGGTGCGACTGATTTGCTGATAAAAGCGTACTTCGGCTTCATACACTCCCATGGCAACGCCCGTTTGACGACTGGTCTCACTTACGGAAGCCAGTTTGGCAATAATGGTATTGGGGGCAAATTCATCGGCTCCCTCATAAGTAGGCGTCAGGCGTACGACAGAGCCCAATTGCCCTGTGCCAACGGTCTCCACCGTAAGATTGGACACATGTCCTTTTGTAAGCGCACCGGCCTTGGTAAGGGTGTCCGTTAACCAAGCTGGGGTAAACTCTGCAGGGTTGCGAATGATAGGTTTCATGTTGCCCCTTCAATTTGTGCGTGATCGGTTGGGTCGGTGAGGCGTATAAATAAACGCTTTGGATTGCTTTTTTTTACTGGGGTGTTGGAGGTGAAGTGTTTAATCTTGGCCTAGGCCGAGTCCAATAAATATGATTGTGGAAACAAGCAGCAGCCAGCCATCAAACGCTAATTTCCATGGCAGTGCCATGTTCTTGATCTGCATGAATTCCCGCATGACTAGCCTGCATTTAAATGTTGCAATGGCGATCATGATCAAGCGGCTCTTACTACTAGTGAACGCACTGCCAAGCGTGCTGCCCGAGAAATAAAAAGTCGCTAGCGTGGCCATTATCAGAAGCAGCCAGACAAAAGTTTCGCGAGATGGGAATGAGTAAATCATCTTGCTATCTCATGATGTAGAGCAGGGGGAAGATTATAATCCACAGTAAATCCACCATGTGCCAGAAGGTGGCGGAGCTTTCAAGTCCGTGAACGCCCGATGAGCCATTTTTTATGCGAAAAAACATGACGATTAGAACAATTGATCCAATGAGTACATGCATAAAATGCAGGCCGGTAATCATGTAGTAAAACATGAAAAAGTCGTTGGTGAGCATGCTTATGCCGGCAGACAGTTTTTCTTTGTACTCTAGGATCTTTGAAATCGAGAAAGCCAAGCTGCACGCTAGGGTCAGGAGAATAAACACCATGCAGGTGCGCCGGTTCAGCTTGGACAGGCTACGTATGGCCAATACGATAAACCATGAGCTGGTTAAGAGAATGAGCGTGTTGAAAATTCCCGCATTTACGGATAACGATGATTGAGATTGAATGAAGCTGTCAGGATTTTTGGCTCTTTCATAAAAGTAAGAGCAGAAAATAATCATAAATAACATCATGTCCATCAGGACAAGGATGAACACTCCTTCCTCGCCAGGGGCGTGCTTGTTTTCTGTTCGAGTAGGAATAGTTTCATGTTGCTCTGGGCGAGAGCTGTGTAGTGCTCCGAGCGGGTAGTTGGACTGTCTGTTTTTTACTTTCTCAATGCTGGCAACCATTTCAAATCGCTCTGTTATGGAAGTTTGAAGCCCAATTGCACGCCCGCGAGTGTGCAATAGGACGGTCGCTCTATCATTTTTTGCAGGGAATCAATGGCGCTCGGTAAACAATTGCAGTCAAGCGATGCCAATAGAATCCTGCTCGATGCGCTTAATGGCTTTCAGTACATAGTGAGTGGCGATGATGATCCATATAAAGAAATCAAACAGGCCAACGTAGTAGCAAAGTAGACCGTTCCACGCGAATGGGCCTGTCCGGAAGAATGGAATTAATACTGCCATAAGGAACGATAGGCCCATGGCAATCGAGAACCATCCCAGCCATTTGGGGAATAGCGGTCTTGGGTTTTTATCAATTAGGCACAGGCAGCCAAATGAAACAAACTGGGTGACGGATACCATGACTGTGGTGTCAAACCACAACCAAGAGTAATCGGCCAGCAATTTTATGTCTTGTGCTGTCTTCAGTTCGGGGTCATAGGCGGATGCCTCCCAGCCTACGCATGAGGCCCAGGTCGCCACTACAGTGCCGAAAGCCCCCATTAATTGTATGAGGGAAAGCGTGCCATTCGGGCCTTCGACATATTGCATGGTTCTAGAAACTGCACTGCCCCATATGTAATAGAGGGGGGTGGATAGGAGTATCATTAACATGCCGATTCGGATGCGGAGGCTGTTGTCAATATAGTATTGATGGGTTTCATCTACGCTAAGGCTCTGTGCGGGAGGCGGTAAAAAGCCCGCAACTCCAGCCCAGGCTATAAGGACGATAATGCAGTATAGGTAACCTGCCCAGCCGCACCAGCGCCAACTTGTGAAGTGGGGGCGTTGGGGGATGTTGTATATGGATTTCATGGTTTTTCTCCGATGGCTATGCGCTTGTTGTATTTGTTTCATGAAATTCAGTATGCGGTCTGTCAGGGTGAATATAGTTTCGCGGAGTTTGCGTCGGTCGGAAGACGGTCTGCATCGTCAAAAAGTCCAGGCAACGAGGTCGGCGCATTTCACTAGATTCGGTAAGTCTTCTTCAGGCATTCCCTGAGCGATGAATCGCGAACACTGTTATTTAGGTATTATCTTCTCCCCCTGACGTCCACCCGGCGTCGTCGAAATCGACGAATTAACGGGGGTCAGACCTTGAACTGATTAATGGCCTGGCGCAGGTCAGCAGCGGCACCGTCCAAACTGCGGGAGACCGCTGCGGCGTGTTCGCCGGTGCTGCAATTTTCCTGGCTCATCTGCGCCACCGCCTCGATCCGTTGGGCGATTATCTGGGTGGTGCGGTCCTGCTCGATCAGTGCCAGGGAAACCGCGCTGATTCCCTCCGATACCAGGCTGGCACTCTGCAGGATCTCGTTCATGCTGGCCGCCGCGTTTTCCGATAGCGCCTGGCTTTCGCGAGTGCGGCTGGTCACTATGGCCATTTCCACGACGGCCTGGCGGGCGGAGGCCTGCATGGAACTGACCATATCGCGGATCTCCTCGGCCGAAGTGCGCGTGCGCTCGGCCAACTGGCGTACCTCATCGGCCACCACGGCGAAGCCACGGCCCTGCTCGCCGGCCCTTGCTGCTTCGATGGCGGCGTTAAGGGCGAGCAGGTTGGTCTGTTCGGCAACCGCCTTGATCACCTCGACGATGGTGGTGATGCGATCCGTTTCGTTGCCCAGTGCGCTGATAGTCTCGCTCGCTCGGCCGACCTGGCGCGTCACCTGGTCGGTTTCCTCTGCTGTGCGGCTGATTGCCTGCGCGCCACAACCGGCGGCGTCCGCAGCATCCTGGGCTCGGGCGTGAGCATCGCGGGTACTGGCATTGATCTGGCCGATGGAGGCGCTCATCTGTTCGATCGCGCTGGCGATGTCTGTGGCTGCTTCGTTCTGCTGCACCGAACTCTTGGCCACCTGTTTAGCCATGGTGCTGGTCTGTTGGGCCGTTTGGTCGATGCGATTAGCGCCGACCATCACTTCGAGCAAGGCAGTCTGCACCCGTTCGAGCAAGGCGTTGAATGCGCTGGCGGCTTGCGCCACCTCGTCGCGGCCATGGTTAAGTGCACGGAGGGAAAAATCGTTGCTGCTGCGCACCTGTTCGAAGGTCGAGCGCAACTGATGCAGCGGATTGACCACGCTGCGTACGATCAGGGCGGCGAGAATACCGAGGATCAGCATGGTGGCCCCTAGTACGCTGGCGATCAGGCTGTTGGCGGTGGCGATTACCGACTCGCCGCCAGCCTGCGCCTGCGTGGCATCGGTGACTCCGAGCTTGAGCAGTTTCTCCAGCGGCTCACTGGAGGCGTGGATCGCCGCTGCCCAGGGTAGGGTGTTAGTTACCAGCTCCAACGAGCGAATATGTACGTCGTCCCAGCTCTTCGCTTGAGCGAGGGTCTCGCAGATTTCGGTCTGCACTTGGTCGGCGCTTTGGAATTCGTTCCACAGCGCGCTGAATTCCTGCCACAGGGCCTGCTCTTCAATGCTTTTGGTCTGGGTATCGTAGGCTTTGAACGCCAGCTCGGCCTGTGTCAAGGCTTGGCGGTGGCGCGTGAGGATGTCGTTGAACAGGTCGTGGGCCTCGGCCAGGGCGTCGCTCTTGTCGCTCATCGAGTCGAACGCCTCGGGGCGCCAACTGGCGCCCTCCTGCATGGCGGCGATGGAGATCAGTCGCGCGTGACGCAGAGATGCCAAGGCATCAACGGCACTTAGCGCGCCGCTGACCTCTTCCATGCTGTGGCCGGCATTGTGGATACCGAGCCGGCTGGCGGTCCCTACGACGGCGAGGCTTGTGATGAAGCAGAACATCAGAAAGTACAGCTTTGCACGCACGGACAGATTGCGCATATGACGCTCCTTGGCTTCTGGCGGATGCTTCTGGGCAGCTTGGAGGGCGTAGGGGAGTCTCATTCAACGCATTTGTGCAGGTACACCGGGCCAAAGTGGCCCGGGCGATGATGAGTCATACAATCTCGAAGTAGTCCGCCTTGCCGGCTCCGCAGTCCGGGCACATCCAGTCGTCAGGGAGGTCTTCCAGCGGGGTGCCGGGAGGGATGCCGTTGTCCGGATCACCAAGACGCTCATCGTAAATGTGTGAGCAGAAACTGCATTGCCAACGTTTCATGGTCGGCTCCTCTTCAGGTGGCCAGATGGATGACGGGTTGAATGGCGAAGCCATGCTGAATCTGCAGGTTGCGCTGTCGTAGCTCCGGCTCCAGCAGCTGCCAGGCCTTCACATGCTGATACGCGGGCATGGTCGGGAACAGGTGATGAATCAGGTGGTAGTTGTGGTACTGACACAGCGGCGTCAGCAACCACTCGTGGCCCAGGCGCATGGAAGTAGCCAGGGTCAAGTCCTGCTCGGATTCCACGTCGTCCTTGACATGGGGCAGCCAGAAGAACACGCAGCCCACCAAGATGAAGACCAGGCGCGAGGGGATGAACCACAACAGCAGCACATGCATGCCATAACCCAGGTAGGTCAACGCCGCGACTATGGCCAGGGTGATCGCCGCATTGAGCAGTGTGCCGCGCAGGTGGCGCATGGCGATCGGATCCCGGTTTTTCATGATGAATAGCAGGTAACCAATTTCCAGCATGGACCAGCGTGCCGGCAGGCTCCACCAGGGGCCGTGCATCCAGTTGTCGGGATCTTTCGGGCCATTGGTGAAACGGTGATGCTGGATGTGCGCCCAACGGAAAATTCCCAAGCTGATCTGCGGTGCGAAGGTGGCCATGCCGATATGGCCAAACAGGTCGTTGAGCTTCTGATTCTTCGCCGCTGAACGGTGAATCGAGTCATGGGCCACAGTGAACTGCCAGTACATCAGGAAGGTATTGAGCAGGCAGGTCCAGCCTAGGTTGAAGTAGCCGAGCACGGCCAGGATGTCGGCAACAATCACGCCGCCGGTGGAGGCGATCAGCAGTCCAAGCACCATGGGGGAAGCGCCGGGGACACGGCACAATTTTTCGAGGGCCGCGCGCTTTTCCAGGGGGACGGTAAAGCGAGCCAGGGCATTGATAGTCACAGGTCTTCTCCTCTACATCAGCTATGCGACGACTGGCTAGTCGGTGGCTGCGGGTTTTTTGTTGGGGGGGCGATATCGCCTGCGTGCAGAAAACTGTCGATCAGCGGCCATGCCATTTCGCGCAGAGACAGGCCATGCACCAGCTGGTTAGCCGTGTGCAGAGAGAGCATCCCGTGCAGCAGGCTCCATAGACCGTGGGTAAGTAACAGGGCATTGCCATGCAGGCGTTTCTGGTCAATGGCGGTCTGTACCAGATCGACGCACGAGGCGAAAAACTCCCAGCGTTCTGTCAGCAGCGGTGGGTATTCGGTGAGATCCGGCTGAGTGTCAGAAAAAATGAGCCGGTATTTGGCTGGTTGGCTGCTGCCAAACGCCAGTAACTCCCGAAGCGTCGAGCGGATGCGTTCGATCGGATCTCTTTCGTCATCGCTGGCCGGCATTGCGGCGGCCTTCAGCTCCAAAAGGCATGCGCGACGCATCTCGGCGACCAGGGCTTCCTTATTGGCGAAGTAGCGGTAGCCGACGGTGTGGCTTAGTCCCACCCGCTTGGCGATCCGACGCAGGGTGACGTTGTCCATACCCTCTTCCAGGTACAGCTCCAGGGCTCCTCGCACCAGGGTCTGGCGGAGGTTCTCGGTTTCATCGGCTGAGTAGACTGGGCGGGCCATGGATCATCGTGTTCAGTGGGGTGTGGGGCCAAATTAACAGCATTTTTCAGTATTGTTAACTGTGTAAAAATAACGTTGTTAATCTTTGAGAGCCGCTGATCTGCTGCTATCTATCTGAATAAAAAAGTGATTTCGCCTGCTTGCCGGTTTCGGCAGGTGTTTGAAAATCGTCGAATCCGACGAGCGGGAATGTAGGGTGTGCTCGACCCTGGCGCCCTTGGTTTTCTGGGCGAATGCAGGAGCGTGAGTCGTATTGAAGAGGTTAAGAAACGGGTCGTTCAATTAAGCAGTTAGTCGGCAGCGACTGGACTGTCTGGTGCGGGTGTTGGGGAATTCGTCGAAAACGACGATCTGGGGTTTCGGGGACATCGATACAGTGCCGGCTATCGAGTCTTCACTCCCCTTCAGAGGTTCGCGATGACGACATTAATTCCCACCCGTAACTGGGATGACCTGGTCCAGCATGACCGCGTGCATGGCTCGGTCTACACCGACGAAGAGCTTTTCCAGCTCGAGTTGGAACGGATCTGGTACCGCACCTGGGTTTACGTTGGCCATGTCAGCGAGGTTCCCAAGCTCAACGATTTCGTGGTCAAGTCGATCGGCCCGCAACCGGTGATCATGACCCGCGACGGGGAGGGGCAGATCCATCTGCTACTCAACCGTTGCCCGCATCGAGGCAACCAGGTGTGCCTGGAGCATGCGGGTAATCGCAAGTCATTCACCTGTCCCTATCACGGTTGGACCTTCTCCAATACCGGTAGCTTGCGCGGTTATCCGTTCGCGGCCGGCTACGAAGGCACCGACCGAAGCACTCTGGGCTTGGGCAAGGTGGCGCGCATCGGCATTTACCAGGGCTTTGTGTTCGGCAGCATGGCCGTGGAGGGGCCGACGCTGGAGGAGCACCTGGGGGCTGCCCGTGGCGCGCTCGATGCGCTGGTGGTGACGTCGCCCGAGGGTGAGGTGGAAATCACTGCCGGCTTCCTGCAGCACAAGGCCAAGTCTAACTGGAAGTTCATCGTCGAGAACGAGACCGATGGTTACCATCCTCAGTTCGTTCATGCCTCGATCTTCGATGTCGCCTCCAGCGGTATCGGCGATCTGTACAGTGCTGACTCCACTGCCGTGGCCCGGGATATGGGCGGTGGCCACACCGAGATCGACCTGCGACCAGAGTTCCGCCGCATCGGCCAGCCCATGGGCTGGTTTGGCACCACCGAAGCACGCCTGCCCGAGTACGTGAGCAAGATGCGTGAAGCATATGGCACCGAGCGCGCCAACGAAATCATGATCGATGGCACGCCACACATCATGATCTTCCCCAACCTGTTCATCGCCGAAATCCAGATTTTCGTGATCCAACCGCTGGCGGTCGACGAGACCGTGCAACACGTCACCGCGCTGCAGTTCAAGGGCGCGCCCGATCTCAATCGGCGCCTGCGCCAGCAGACAATGGGCTCGGTCGGGCCGGCTGGTTTCCTGCTCGCCGACGACTCGGAAATGTACGAGCGCACCCAACGTGGGGTTCGCAGCCGCAATCCGGAGTGGAACTACCTCGGCCGCGGCCTGGCGCGTGAGCGCCGCGATGCTGACGGCTTCCTGATCGGTGACGCTACCGACGAAGTGACCACACGTGGCATCTGGAGCCACTACCGCTCCCTGATGGAGGCGCAATAAATGGGCAGTGCAGTTATCCCGGAAAAAAACCTGATCGTCGAAGTTAGCCAGTTCCTCTACCGCGAAGCCCGCCTGCAGGATACTCACGAGTACGACGACTGGGAGGCTCTATGGACCACCGACGGTGTGTACTGGGTGCCGGCCAACGGCGATGACATCGACCCGGAAACGCAGATGTCGATTATCTATGACAACCGCTCGCGCATCGCCCTGCGGATCAAGCAGTTCCATACTGGCAAGCGCCACACTCAGTCTCCGCGCTCGCGCCTGGGGCGGGTGCTGTCCAACGTCGAGATCATCGAGGCCAGTGGTGACGAGATTCGGGTGGCGGCTAATGCCATGGTCTTCGAGTCCAACCTGCGCGCCGACACCGTGTGGTGCACCCGCAACGAATACCTGCTGCGTCGAGAAGAAGGCGGCCTGCGCATGGCGCGCAAGAAAGTGGTCTTGGTTAACAACGACAAGGCCCTTTTCACCCTGTCTTTCCTAATCTGAGTTCGTCTTCCATGAGCAGTATGGAATGGCGCAGGTGCTGGGGCTGCACGGCGGCGGGTTGAGGGCGGGTCATCAATGTCGGTTACGAGGCCTGGGAGGCGTGCTGGGGCTGCTACCAGTGCGTCATGCAGTTGCTGCCTGAAGCCCCTTCCTGCGCCGGGCAGCCCCGTTGTTCAGGCGGCTCGATCAACCAGGCGTGAGCCCGTTGCTGACCCCTGGATGGCAGGTAAGGGAGCCGCCACGAGTTCGTCGCAAACGACGATGTGCGGCTTCCGGCGGCGGGCGAGCATGACTGAAAAATGCAAGCCATAGTCATCTCGAAGAGAGCCGCCCCATGTATCCACAGAACGAAACTGCCGTCATTGTCGGCGCCGGTCATGCAGGTGCCGAACTGGTGGCTACGCTGCGTCAGAACGGCTATCCCGGCCGGATTATCCTGATCGGCGATGAGCCCGAGCTTCCTTATCGGCGCCCGCCGTTGTCCAAGACCTACCTTTCCGGTGAGGCGAGCCGCGAGTCGTTGCTGATTCGCAGTGCGGCCGCGTACGACAAGTTGCAGGTGGCGTGCTGGACCGGCGTGCAGGTCTGCGCCATCGACCGCGAGCGGCGGACCGTCACGCTCAGTGATGGCCGGACTCAGGCCTATGACAAGCTGGTGCTGGCCACCGGCGGGCGGCCGCGTCGCCTGGAGGAGCCGGCTGCGCAGAAGCCCAATGTCCATTACATTCGTAACCTGGCGGATATCGAACGGTTACAGCCGGACTTCGTCGCGGGCAAGCGTCTGCTGGTGATCGGCGGCGGTTACATCGGTCTGGAGGCCGCTTCGGTCGGGATCAAGAACGGCCTGCAGGTCACCGTCCTGGAGGCGGCGCCACGGGTGCTGGCACGGGTCGCGGCTCCGGAGATTTCCGCGTTCTACGAGGGCGTTCATCGCCGCCGGGGCGTGGATGTGCGTACGGAAACCAGCGTGCAGGTATTCCAGGGTGCCGAGCGAGTGGAGTCGGTGCAGCTAAGCGACGGCAGTGAGTTGCCGGTCGACTTGATCATCGTCGGCATCGGAATCTTGCCCAATGACCAACTGGCCCGTGACGCCGGTCTGGAGATCGACAACGGCATCGTCGTCGACTCTTACGCGCAGACCCTTGATCCAGACATCCTGGCGGTTGGCGACTGCGCCCGACACGTCAACGGTTTCCTCGGCTGTCTCATCCGCATCGAATCGGTGCCGAGTGCCCAGGAGCAGGCGCGCACGGCCGCTCATACGATCTGTGGCAAGAACCTGCCACACATCGCCGTACCCTGGTTCTGGTCCGACCAATTTGATCTCAAGCTGCAGATAGTCGGCCTGTCCCAGGGCTACGACCAACTGGTGCTGCGGGGCGATATGGCTGCTGAATCCTTCTGCGCCTTTTACCTGCGCAAGGGGGTGGTGTTGTCCGTCGACGCGGTCAACCGGCCGCAGGACTTCATGGTCGGCAAGCGTCTGGTTGCCGAGCGGGTTCAAGTCGATCCACAAGTGCTGGCGGACGAAAGTGTTGACCTCAAGTCGTTACTTGCCGCAGCGCTCTGACGTCGTTGCCAGAACAGTAGGAAGTAGAACTATGCCGAAAGTCATTTTTATCGAACATTCTGATGTGGTGCACAGCGTTGAGGCCGAGACAGGCCGCTCGCTGATGCAGATCGCCGTCGACAATCTGGTGCCGGGCATCGACGGCGAATGCGGTGGGGCCTGCAGCTGTGCAACCTGCCATGTGTATGTCGATCCCGCCTGGCAGTCACTGTTGCCGGCGCGCAGCAGCGACGAAACCTTCATGCTGGAAGGCGCCTTCGAGGTCAATGAGAGCAGTCGCCTGGGCTGCCAATTGAAAATGTGCGAGGAGTGGGATGGGCTGGTGGTCAGGATTCCAGTGAGCCAGGGTTGATGTGCAGACTTCCTGTAAGTCTGCCTCAGCAAGCGAGGCTACGAAGTTGAATGGATTGATCTAACACACTTTACGATCACGAAGACTGACGGCCTGGCGGTAACCATGGTTGCACCTAGATGGCATAGAGTGCGATTGCTGCACCGCCAGTCAGTCCGATCCAGGCCATGAAAATGCGGCGCAGTACCCGAGAAGCCCCGCGAAGCTCCATGAAGTCCATGCCGATGTAATAGACCTTGATGAAGGCGATGGCTATCGCAATGGAGGACGTCAGGTGTTCGCTGGTGGCGGAAAAAGGATGGCTGGTACTCAGCCACCAGGTAGCGCAGGTGGCTAATACCAGAGAGAGCCAGACGATGGTCACATGTTGCTGCGAAGAAGCACTCATGCGATGCATACCAAATAGAGCAGCGTGTAGATGAGGATCCACAGCAGATCGACCATATGCCAGTAGACCGCCGAGATTTCGACAAAGACGCGCTCATCGCTCCAAGGCGCTTGGCTGTGACATCTGCTCCACCAGAGGCTGAGCAGGCATACGCCAATCAGAACGTGCAATAAGTGGATGCCAGTCAGAACGAAGTAAAAGGTGAAGAACAAGGCGCTTGTAGGTGTATGCCCATTGGCTACTTCAATGCTGTATTCGATTGCCTTGAGGCTGGCGAATCCTAACGCGCAGACCAAAGCGCCTAGTATCAGGCGGCCGGCGCGGACGGTATGACCGCGACGCTGTGCGCCCACAGCGAGCGCAACCCAGTATGAGCTGAGGAGTAGGATGAGTGTGTTGATGCCACCGATGCTCTGAAACAGACTGCCTGCATCGTTTGAAAAGGCACTACGATCTTGGCGGTTGTTCCAAAGGAACGTCAAAAAGAGGGCACCAAAAATCATCATGTCACCGAAGATGAATACCCAGATTCCCGCTTCGCCAGGGTGGTTGTTATCGGTGGCATGCGACGGTTTACCCTCTATGGGCATTGCGACGTCGTTGCAGAGAAAGTCCGGGACCTGAGAGGTCATGCAGAGGCGCTTTCCATTTTGGCGAGGGCAATGATTTGTGCATTGGCGTGTTTGATTGCAACGCCCATGCCTACCAGGAATACCGCGTAAGCCCCCAATGCCAACCAGAAGACGAAGATCCCGTTCCAGGCGAATGGTCCGCTCATGAAGAAGTAAGCGAGTACGTCAGGTACAAAGGCCAGTGCAACCCACAGATTGAGGAACCCTGCCCAGCGTGGAAAAACTCTGTGGGGGGCGCTGAGCACTGCCGTGCCGATGGCAATGTTTTGGATCATGAAAGGTATGATCCCCGTGAACAGCAACAACCAAGCGATATCGTTCAGTGTTTGATACTCCTCGGGTGTTCGATCGGTACGAAAGGCGATGGTCGCCCACAGTAACTGGGGG
This sequence comes from Pseudomonas sp. NFACC46-3, assembly GCF_900114515.1. Taxonomy (NCBI): domain Bacteria; kingdom Pseudomonadati; phylum Pseudomonadota; class Gammaproteobacteria; order Pseudomonadales; family Pseudomonadaceae; genus Pseudomonas; species Pseudomonas sp. NFACC46-3. Next base: position 521,740 of record NZ_FOTH01000001.1, on the reverse strand, counting down.
AGGGTGTTAAGTATCACGGTAACTGCGCCGGCAATCATCTGGGTAAAACTGAGCAATGGGTAACGACCTTCCATGCGCAACATGTGCATTGAGATAGCAGCCAACATGGGAAGCATCAGTCCAACCCCTACGGAAGCAATGACAAAGCCCATCTTCGTCACCGTCGCATCGTCGATGAAGAACGCGGCGACTTCTATAGCGCTGGTTGAGGGGCCTAGGGGGAGTGGCAGTATTCCTGCGATCAGCCACCCGAGACAGGTAACAACTAATGCGGCAGTACCGCTCCAGGCGCTGATGCTGAAAACGCGCTGGTTCATAGTGCTTCCTTAGGACTACTGCTGGTGTGGTCAACAGCGTGGGATTGTGGGATGGGTTGTGATACGGCTTTTGCATGTTCTTGTTGTTGGGGCTCGAGCGCCGCTTGTGCTACTTGCCAGGGGTATGCTCGTTCAATCTTGGCCGCTACCAGAATGGCAGTTTCGGCACAGGCGGTCGTTGCCGCGCTACCCCATTCTTTGACGCCATCACCGACGTTCCAGAGGTTCGCAATGGGGGTTTCATTCGGCAAGTCCGCGCCAGCCATGGCTCGTTGCGCGGGCCACTCGTCGCGGGTCACTACCACGTCCAAAATGCGTGCCTGCGCGAAGCCAGGGAACTCGTCTAGCAGGTCGGCTTTCAGGAGTTCTATTTCATTGGTTTCATTGAAGTCACCGGTGCAGGGTTGCGGTACGCTGGCTCCGCAGTAAACATGCCAGTTTGGCGGCGAGTTTTCCGGACAGGTTTGCGTGAAATTCGCTGCGTAGCAGAGCCTCCGGGTGGAGCTGAAGCAGGCAAATCCTGGGAAACTGGCCAGGGGCGTAGTACTGGCAAAGTAAATCGTGATGATAGCGCTTGGCTGGTACTGGCGCTTTACCGTAGTGATGTAGTCGGCGGGAAGGTTTGCGTCCCCGCACAGGCCAAGGGTTGCCTGTGGCCCTATGTCACTCACCGTCAGCTTGGTTGTCAGTTGCCGTGGGATTCCATCGCGATTGACCGTTGCACCGTTCACTGTGCCGTCGGCTGCAAAACTCAGTTGCTGTACTTGCGCGTTCAACCAAATCTCGCCGCCGTGACGTTTGTAGGACGTGAGGAGTTCCTGCCATACCGTTACAGTTCCACCAGGAGGGAATCCGAATTGCTTGAATGCTCCTTTGGTCGTCAGGTAGTGCAAAAAAAGATCGGCGGGTAACAGGTGTGGTGTGGTGGCAAAGATTGATCCAATGAAGTTGTGAAGTAGACCCAGGACCGTCGGATTGTTGGTGAAGCGTGTAACCCAGGCATGACTGGACTCACCTGTGCGGGGCTGGAGTGGTGGGATAACGTGGAGAGCAAGCCGCAGTAGCTTTATAGCGACACGGTTTGCCATGCCAGGAAGGCCCGCCGAGATGTTTATATCCTTGCCTGAGACCCGGCAAACTATACCCGGCGAGGGTTGACGCACTATCAACCGTGCGCCAACTTCTTTGAACACCTCTTCAGTTTCTGTACCTATTTCAATCCCGAGCGCCCCGGTATTCACGGCGAAGCCATCTTTGTAACGAGTCGATGCGCGGCCTCCGACTTCGCCGAGACGCTCCACGAGCAATGTGCGGTAGCCGCGCTTTGCCAGCAGTGCTGCGGTAAACAGACCACCGGCACCCGCGCCAATGACTAAGGCGTCAAATTCTAGGTTATCCGACATCATTGTCTCCTTGCGCCAAGGGGGCGTTACAGGCCGCGGCCGATGATTTCCCTGAGGATCTCGTTGGAGCCAGCGTAGATGGGTTCGATGCGTGCATCGATGTACATGCGGGCAATCGGGTACTCGAGCATATAGCCGTGGCCGCCGAACAACTGCAGGCAGCGGCTGATGATTTCGCATTGCTGCTCGCTGATCCACCACTTGCTCATCGAGGCAATGTCGGCGGTGATGGTGCCATCTAGATAGCGTTCGACGGCGAAGTCGGAGAACACCCGGGCAATAGTGGCCACGGTCTTGATCTCGGCCAGTTCGAAGCGCGGGTGTTGTAGATCGATCAGGCGCTTGTCGAACATGGTGCGGTCGTGGGCATAGTCGCGGGTCACGCGGAAAGCGCGTTCCATGACGGCGGCGCAGTTGATGCCGGTCAAGGTGCGTTCGTAGGTGAGGTCCTGCATCATCTGGTAGAAACCGCGGCCTTCGACGCCTCCGAGCAGCGCGCTTTCGGGCACCTCGCAGTCTTCGAAGAACAGCTCGCAGGTGTCAGAGCCGTGCAAGCCGATCTTCTTCAGGCGTTGGCCGACGCGAAAGCCCGGGTTGTTGGTTTCAAAGATGAACAGCGAGACGCCCTTGGCTTTTTGCTTGGGGTCTGTTTTTGCCGCCAGCACCAGGATGTCGGCAATGGAGCCGTTGGTGATAAAGGTCTTGGCACCGTTGATGATGTACTTGTCGCCCTGCTTGATGGCGCGGGTGCGCATGTTCTGCAGGTCGGTGCCTCCGCTGGGTTCGGTCATGCCCATGCCGGCAATCAGTTCGCCGCTGGCCAGGCCTGGCAGATAACGCTGTTTCTGCTCTTCGCTGCCGTAGCGTTCGATGTAGTGGGCGGCGATCACATGGATCTGCTGGCCACAGCGCCAACTGGTATCACCGGCCAAGCACAGTTCTTGGGCCAGTACCGCTTCGTGGGCAAAGGTGCCGTCGGAACCGCCGTACTCGCTGGAGATGTCCGGTAGCAGGATGCCGGCGGCACCGGCCTTGAGCCAGACTTCGCGGTCGGTGGCGCCCTGTTCGTACCAGCGCTCCTGATTGGGGGTAACTTCTTCGGCGGTGAAACGTCTGGCAAGATCTTGCAGCGCCAGAAGCTCTTCGTTCATCCAGCGCGGTTGGTAACTGTCGATCATAGGAATGTCCATGCTTTGCTTTGGGCTGATGCCTGCATGCTAGGCAAGGGGGGATTGTTCAGTGTCGTCGTTTACGACGATTTCCATCTTCGAAGCGTTGGCGATGATGAGGGTCAGTCAGTCCTACACCAGAGAGTTGCGCCATGTCCGCTGCCCCGGCACCGATCTTCCCTACCGAGACACTGACGCCGCAGTTGGCGGCGGATATCCAGCGGATATTTGCGATTCAGCGCCAGACGGCACTAAGCCTGCGCAGCTCCACTGTCGAGCAGCGCATCGCCAAGCTGAGACGCTTGCGTGAGGTCCTGATGATGCATCGCGAAGCCATAGTCGAGGCCGCCGGGAAAGATTTCAAACGGCCACCGGTGGAGGTCGATTTCACCGAGCTGATGCCGGTGATCATGGATATCTCGGACTATTGCAGGCGCCTGAAGAAATGGCTAAAGCCACGCCGTGTGCGACAGTCGATGATGATGCTGGGAACTCGCGCCTGGGTTCGCTATGAGCCGCGGGGGCGCTGTCTGATTCTGGCGCCATGGAATTACCCGGTAACGCTGACCCTGGGGCCGCTGATCCCGGCCATTGCCAGTGGCAATACGGCGATGATCAAAACCTCGGAGATTGCACCAAACCTGTCGGCGGTATTGGTAAAAATCATTCGTGAAGTGTTCGATGAGTCCGAAGTGGCTGTGTTTGAGGGCGATGCCAGTGTGGCACAGGCGCTACTCGAGCTACCCTTCGACCATGTTTTTTTCACCGGCTCGCCGTCGATTGGCAAGGTGGTGATGACCGCTGCAGCCAAGCATCTCACCAGTGTCACCCTGGAATTGGGCGGCAAGTCGCCGGTGGTGGTCGACCAGAGCGCTGACATCGAGCTTGCGGCCAAGACCATCGCCTGGGGCAAGTTCATCAATGCCGGGCAGACCTGCATCGCGCCAGACCACATTTATGTTCACAGCAGCATCCGTGCGCAGTTTGTGCAGCGCGTTTGCGCTCACCTTGACACCTGGTACGGCGAGGGACTGGCCGCCATGGATGCTGAACTGTCACGGGTTATCAACGTGCGTCACACCCAGCGTGTGGCCGACCTGATCGACGACGCCAAGGCCCGCGGTGCGCGGCTGATTTATGGCGGAGCAGTGGATGTCGGCGCGCATTTTGTTTCGCCGACGTTATTGGGGGACGTACCTGATGACGCGCGGATCATGCAAGAAGAAATCTTCGGGCCGGTGTTGCCAATTATCGCTTTCAATCATCTGGATGAGGTGATCGAGCGCATCAACGCAGCGCCCAAACCGCTGGCGTTGTATATCTGGAGTCGCGACCCGGCCAGTGCCGATGCGCTGATTGTCCGTACCAGTGCTGGCGGTACTTGTGTCAACCACATTGCCGCACACTTTCTGCACCATAACCTGCCGTTTGGTGGAGTCAATAACTCCGGCATCGGCAGTTACCATGGCGAATGGGGCATTCGCGCATTTTCCCATGAGCGCGCCATCGTCAAGACGCAGGTGCTTTTGGCGACTATGTTCTTTCCGCCTTACAAGCCACGAGTGCGCAAGATACTCGGCTGGATACTCAAGCATCTGTGAACCACTGCATAACAACCATAATCGTGTGCAGCCACACGAGCGTAAGCAATGCCAACTGTCAAGAGGCCGCTGCAATGAGCGACAAGCAACCCCAACTGTACCCAGGCGTGCATGCAATGCGTACGCCGGAAAAACCCGCCGTGATCATGGCTGAAACAGGCGCCACGCTGACCTACGCCGCACTGGATACCTATGCCAACCGGCTCGGCCGCCTTTACCAGTGGTTGGGTCTGAAGCCAGGTGATCACGTGGCCTATTGCCTGGAAAATCGCCTGGAGTGTCCAGCAGTACAGTGGGGAGCGCATTATGCTGGCTTGTATTACACCTTTATCAGTACGCGTCTGACTGCTCTCGAGGCGGCCTATATCGTGGCTGACTGCGAAGCCCAGGTACTGCTGGTCAGTGCCAAGACAGCACCAGCGATCCTTGATGCCGTGCGCGCCTTGCCAAGGCCACCGCAGATCTACAGCCTCGACCCGGTGCCTGGCGTCAAGCTATTCGATGACGCGTTGTCAGCGTTCGATGGCAGCCCCATTCGTGGTGCCGTGGAAGGTAGCGAAATGCTCTATTCCTCGGGTACTACTGGGCGGCCAAAGGGGGTGAAGCCGAACCTTACCGGTTTGCCTTTGGGTAGTACGGCGGTAATCGCAGGTCTTATGCAGCGCGGTTTTGGTGTTAACGAAGAGTCGGTGTATTTCTCTTCATCGCCTTACTATCACGCCGCGCCAATGAAGTGGGGGCAAGGCATGACCATCCTGGGTGGTATCCTGGTGCTGGCGGAGAAGTTCGACTCCGAAAACGCCCTCAAAGCCATTGAGCGCTACCTCGTCACCCACAGCCAGTGGGTGCCGACCATGTTCCACCGCCTGCTGGCGCTGCCGCAGGAAGTGCGTGAGCGCTATGACCTGTCGAGTCAGAAGGTTGCGGTGCATGCGGGGGCTCCATGTCCGGTACCGACCAAGCAGGCGATGATCGAATGGTGGGGGCCGATCCTCGCCGAGTTCTATTCCTGCACTGAAAGCATCGGTTCCACCATGGTCGATAGCAAGACCGCGCTGGCGCGTCCCGGCACTGTCGGTCGCGCCATTCTCGGCGAGCTGCATATCGTCGGTGAGGACGGTCAGGAGTTACCGGTGGGTCAGGATGGCTTGGTGTATTTTGCCAACGGCCCGCGCTTCAGCTACCACAAGGACCCGGAGAAAACCGCCGAGGCCTACAATGCGGCCGGCTGGGCCACGGTGGGCGATATCGGACATGTGGATGCCGATGGCTTCCTGTACCTCACCGACCGCAAAAACAACATGATCATTTCCGGTGGGGTCAACGTGTACCCGCAGGAGACCGAGAACGTACTGATCACTCACCCCAAGGTGTTCGACGTCGCGGTGATCGGCACGCCTCACCGTGACTTTGGTGAGGAGGTGCGCGCGGTGGTGCAACTGGAATCGGGCGTGGAACCTTCCCCTACGCTGGTCGATGAGCTTATTGCCTACTGCCGCGAGCACTTGTCGCCGATCAAGTGTCCGCGGGTGATTGACTTCGCCGAGAGCTTGCCGCGTGAGCCCAACGGCAAGCTGCTCAAGCGCCTGCTGCGTGACGAATACCGTGCCCGGTTAGCCTGAGCACCGTGCCATAACGAAAAAGGCCGCCCAAGGGCTAATGCCAGTCAGTCAAGGATCACATGACACAAAACCTGTGGGAGCAAGCTTGCTCCCACAGGTTTGAGGCTTAACTGATCGGCAT